>CAZHPS010000015.1:0-31683 GCA_964534335.1 uncultured Desulfobacterales bacterium | reverse complement strand
ATCCGTTATTTTATATGGAAATTCAATTCAGCATTACTTGTGTAGCACTACCAAAAACTGTCTGAACCGAAGATTCAGCAGGATTAAGCTGATTACACGGATGATGCGGCGCAAAAATCAGATAAATCAGAAAAATCAGAGGTTCAGACAGCTATTCCCTTTTCCTCACACAGTTTTTTTCCTGTTTCCATAAAGCAATCTTCTCCCATTTCTTGTATCAGGGGGGTTAAAATTTCTGACCATTCGGAAAGTTCATATACCATGCCTACTGTTTTGGCGATGTATCCGGCAAGAATGAAATAGTCATCAGCTTTTTGTTTTTCCTGCTTTTCTAAGTATAATATACCAATATTCAAGTATGTTATACCCAATCCTGATCTATCTCCAACTTGTATTCTGATCTGTTCAGATTTTTGAAGATATTTTAAAGATTTATGTCTTTCTCCTTTTTCATAATAGATTTTTCCAATGTTATTGTAAGTAAGCCCAAGACCTGCAATATCTCCGGTTTGAATTTCAAGCTGTTCAGATTTAACAAAAAATGATAACGCGTTGTCCCAGTATTTTTTATTGTAATAAATTTTGCCGATATTGTTGTAAGTTGTACCCAATAGTACAATATCTCCTGTTTCAATCCCAATTTTTTCAGATTCAAGATAATATTTTAAAGCCTCATCCCAATCTCCTTTTCTGTCATAGACCTTGCCAATGTTGTTATAGGTATATCCTAACCTTGCCCAGTCTCCGACCTGTACACTAATCTGTTCAGTTTTCCGAAAATAAGTCATAGCCTTATCCCATTCACCTTTTTTTCTATAGATTTCACCGATATTGTTGTAAGTCATCCCTAGACCAGCTTGATCGCCTATTTCAAAACGAACTGTTTCTGATTTCAGATAATTCTCTAATGATCTATCCCACACTCCTATGTTTTTATAGACTGTACCGATATTGTTGTAAGTTGAGCCTAAAGTTGCTTTATCTCCAATCTCAATACAAATTTTCTCAGATTTAAAATAATAATCCAAGGCAAGATCCGACTTTCCTTTATTTCTATAAACTTTGCCAATTTTATTGTAAATCATCCCTATACATGCCCAATTTTTGCTATTATACCATTACTCAGAAGATTTGATGGTACAGCCACGAATTGCACGAATGACACGAATTACATGAATTATGGTTTGTTCATTCGTGCAGATTCGTGTTATTCGTGGCTGTTTGAACTGTAATTTTTGTAAATTCTGCTAAGGCAAACCTTTCGAATGCGGTATTTTACAACTGAAATGTTTCAAGTAATGGTATACAATAAATTTTTTCTAATCTAAAATAATATTCCAGAGATTCGATCCGTTTTCCAGTTCTATAATGCAACTCTGCAATTATTTCCAAATTCTTAGGATTTTCATCCAGATATTCCCCATATTTTTCAAACAAAGCCCATGCTTCATCTCTCAGATAAGCCTTTACATACAAATCAATCAAATCCTCCACAAT
The DNA here is from genome assembly GCA_964534335.1 of uncultured Desulfobacterales bacterium. GTDB lineage: Bacteria > Desulfobacterota > Desulfobacteria > Desulfobacterales > Desulfococcaceae > JAABRU01. The sequence continues at coordinate 30,186 of CAZHPS010000015.1, read as the reverse complement.
TTCATTGGCAATGCGTTTTGGGTTATATTTTTTTTCTTCCGCCTCTTTCAGTTGCTTTTCCAGCAGTTCAATCTTTAGTTTTAGGCTGCTGTAATCCTCTGTCTGCCGATACTGTTCAAAATAATTATCCTGAAACCGATCCATAGCCGTGACACCGGATAATGCAGTAAAGTGAACAATTCCTCTATCTTTGCGGGAAAAGAGATCAGCCGCGTCATTGGCAAATCGGGACATATTTTCTTCGGAAAGCCAGAACAGCAAAGGGACTTCCAAATCAATGAGGATTTCCCGTGCAAAATTGATCTCTCTGACAAATGATCCATTGGAACGCATGACCAGTTCATTGAGATTGTTGAGGATAATCCCATCGGGTTTCTGTTCCGCAGCCGCACGGATGGGATCAAGCGAATCTTCTGTATGTTCCGATGTAAGATACACTTCCGCAATGTTCAGGCCAATGGCTTTGGCTTTTTCCAATATCTGCCGGTTGATTTCCTGCACCAGTGCCTGACTGTCGCACGCGCAGAAGAGAAATCCGCTGCCTTTGGTATGGCGGAAGTAATTGATGATTTTGGCAATATTGGCAAAATACGCACTTTGTGCTGTTATTGGATATTCAGGCATTGGGAATCATTCCTTTTTCCTGCAAAATCGCCCTGACCACCGGATGCACGTCACTCCAGTTCACATCATTGTAACTCAGCACGGTGCGGTTGTTGCGGAGATCCAGCAGAATATCGGTGGATTCAGGCTTTTTGCTTTCATCCATTGCGCAGGATTTCAGGGTTTCATAATACTGATCCACAGTAATTCCTTTGGCTTTGTTTTCCGCAATGGTGAATTCATAGGTTCGTTTCAGTGCCTGAAATGCCGAGAGATAATCCTCCCGGTTGATTTTTCCCCTGCCAAAGTCCAGCGCACTGTCGGATGCGTCTTTGATCATTTCAAACAAATCCCACAGACAGCCGCCGCTGTAACGGATCATATCTCTGAGAATGCTTATATCTTCAAACAGATTCAGATCCATGCGCTTTTTCACAATCTCTTCCATCACCTGAATGCCGTCCGGGTTTTCGCCGCCCTCTTTCTGATACACCTTAATCATGGGAAGCACAAAATCCTCATCATAACTGACCTTTATGGCATTAAAGCCGGTATTGTAGAGCAGAGCAAGGGGAAAGGTGTAAATGCAGTGGCAGTGAAGCTGGGTCAGTTGCACTGCGTGGCGGTAAAATATTTCCTCGCCCTTTTGCAGATCCATCTTGTCCAAATCCTCAAAAATAATCACCAATCCCTTTCTGTTCCCCGGAGCCTGATTTTTGATTTCCGTAATCAGACGGTTGCAGTGGAAGATCAGGTCAGAGAGTTTGGGTTCCACTTTCTGTTTCAGAACCTCTTTGAGAGAGGAACTGCTTTTGGCAGATGCGCTGAAACGGGCAAAGAATTTCGCAAGAAAAGGAATATCCACACCCGCGCCTGCTTCGGTTTCAATGCCCAGCCCCATGTATTTTTCATTGATTTCCTCAATTTCTTTGGATTTTAGCCAGTTAAGGATATTTTTCAGATACATGGGATCAATTCGGATGTCTTTTTCCTCTTCCACATACTGAAACAGTCTGCTCATCGCGGCAATGAAAATTTCAATATAACCGATATTGAGAATATCCAGTTCCTTGACAGCGGAAAAATTCAGCACAACAAAATCCTTCTGAATATCCCGCTGCAGCCGCACCATTTCTGTTGTCTTGCCGCAGCCTTTGTGCCCGGCAAAGAGCATTTTCAGCATGCCATCCGGGTCTTCGTACAGGCGGCGTTTTATGCGCACAAAGGCAACATTTTTTCCGCGCCCTTTGTCCGCAGGCGCGTACAATTCATCAAAATTTTCCAGACGTACCGGTCTGTTTTTGAAAAAAGAATAAACCTGTTCCAGTTTTGCTGCAGGCATGGGAAATATCCTTTCGGTCTTATGAAATGAATGGGATAGAAAACCTGTAATGGCTGAAATTATGAAGTCTGCTCACAATTTTTCAGAATCAGACTGTTTTTTATAGGATTTATCCTTCTTAGAGTCAAGAAAAAACTCTGAAGGCAATTCTGATCCGGTTTCCCGTCCCTGCATAAAACCGGTTTTCTCAAAATAAAATTTTCTGCCTCCTTCATTTTTTTCTTGACATCCGATCAAAGCGGATATATTTTACCTTTCAAAAAAACTGACTGTGTAGTCAGTCAGTCTGACTGTTTAATCAGTATATATTTTTCGGGGAGCTTATGAACAAAAAAGAGGCAATTCTTGTGGCCGGGACAAAGCTGTTTGCGGAAAAAGGTTTTGGGGGCACGTCCATGTCCGAACTGGCTGAAATGACCGGTATCGCGGGGGCAACTGTTTTTTATCATTTCAAAACCAAAGAAGACCTGTTTCTGGCTGTTCTGGAACAGGTCAAAGACGGCATTCTGAAATCCTTTGATGAGTATTTTGCAGGCAACACCTTTGAAAACGGGCTGGAAATGGTGGAAGGCGTGATCTCCTTTTTTCTGTTCATGGCCGGTCACAGAGAGGAATGGTTTCTGTTTCTTCACAGGAATCACCCTTACCGGCTGGCAGAGGTCAATCCGGTCTGCCGCAGTTATCTGGAAGTCATTTACAACTGTTTTGCGGATGTGTTTGAACGCGCTATCAGGCGGGGTATAGCAGACGGTTCCATCCGGGAAATACCGCCCTATAAAACCGCTCTGATTATTCTTTCTATGGTAGACGGGGTTGTCCGCTTCAAAACCTATCAGTTGTACGATGCAGGTGCGCTGTTCAACAATCTTATGGAACTGTGCCGAAGGATGCTTGAAAATCCTAAATAATAACTTCATTAAACAGGTGGTGTTATGATCGAAAAAGTGTTTCCCTTTGTCGGATGGTTCCGCAACTATGGTAAGGATGCGTTCAAAGCAGATATGCTTTCCGGGCTTACAGTGGCCCTGGTGCTCATCCCCCAGTCAATGGCCTATGCACAGCTTGCAGGGCTTCCTTCTTATTACGGGCTGTATGCCTCTTTTCTGCCTCCCATGATTGCCGCGCTGTTCGGATCAAGCAGGCAACTGGCAACCGGCCCGGTAGCGGTGGTCTCTCTTATGACATCGGCTTCCCTGGAACCGCTCGCAACCGCAGGCAGTGAGGGCTATATCGCATACGCCATTATGCTGGCCCTGATGGTGGGCATTTTCCAGTTGTCTTTGGGAATTCTGCGGCTTGGGCTGGTGGTCAATTTTCTTTCCCATCCGGTGGTCAACGGTTTTACCAACGCGGCAGCCATTATCATCGCGTCCTCCCAGTTTTCCAAGATGTTCGGGGTGAACGTGGACAACGCGGAGCATCATTATGAAACCATTGTCCGTGTGTGCAAAGCAGCAGCCCATTATACCCACTGGCCCACGCTGATAATGGGAGTGCTGGCCTTTGCCCTTATGTACGGCCTGAAAAAATTCTACCCAAAAATTCCCAATGTGCTGGTGGCAGTCGCGCTTACCACACTGATTTCATGGGGTATGGGATTTGAACACAATACAAATGCCCGTGTGGAAAGTATCGAATCCCCGGATGCACAGAATGCGGTTGCGGAATTCAACAGGGCTGTGAATGCCATTCCCCCTTTGGCAAAGGAGCGCACCCTGATCACACAGCAGATGGAAGAGGCCAGAAAGGCAAAGAACGAAATCTCTGCGCTGGACGCAGAACATGATCTGGGAATTGTCAATGTGAAAATTCAGCGGTTAAAGCATGAGGCTGCTGAATACCGCTCACAGATCCGCGATATGCTTTTTGCAGGAGTGACCCAGGCAGACGGATCAATGCGTTTCTTTCCCAAAGAGTCTCTGCCGGCCGGAGTTGAAGGAGATGGGCGGATCTGGCGGATCAGAGTGGGCAACAGCCCTTTGGATACGGAAAATCTTCTGATGCGCGGGGGCGGCGCAGTGGTTGGCACAGTTCCCAAAGGACTGCCTTCCCTGGGTATGCCCAAAATTGATTTCAGTGTTGTTTCCCATCTTTTTCCCTATGCTGCCATTATTTCCCTGCTGGGGTTTATGGAGGCCATTTCCATTGCCAAGGCCATGGCTGCCAAAACCGGTCAGCGGCTGGACCCCAATCAGGAACTTATCGGTCAGGGACTGGCAAATATCCTGGGTGCAGTGGGCAAAAGCTATCCTGCTTCCGGATCATTTTCCCGTTCTGCTGTCAATCTGCAGTCAGGAGCAGTTACCGGTCTATCCAGCGTATTCACCAGTCTGGCAGTTGTGATTGTGCTGCTCTTTTTTACACCGCTGCTCTATCATCTGCCCCAGTCTGTGCTGGCTGCGGTCATCATGATGGCTGTTATCGGACTTATCAACATATCCGGTTTTGTCCATGCCTGGCATGCGAAGTGGTATGACGGAGCCATTTCTGTTCTTTCCTTTATCTGCACACTGGCCTTTGCGCCCCATCTGGACAAGGGCATTATGGTGGGAGTGGTTCTCTCCCTGGGGGTTTTTCTGTACAAAAGTATGCGCCCCACTGTTCCGTCCCTGTCCCGGCACGATGATGAGGGACTTCGGGATGCTATGGCACATGGACTGCGCCAGTGTGAATATGTGGATCTGATCCGTTTTGACGGCCCCCTTTTCTTTGCCAATGCCAGTTATCTGGAGGATAAAATCAACGACCGCATGCTGCACCGCAAAAATCTGAAACATATTGTTCTTGTTGCCAACGGTATCAATGATATGGATGCATCAGGTGAGGAAGTGCTTTCCCTGCTTGTAGACAATGTGCGGAGTGCAGGTGTGGATATTTCCCTCAGCGGCGTGAACGAATCAGTCATGGCTGTTCTAGAACGCACTCATCTTATTGACAGAATCGGCAGAGATCATATATATCCGACCATGGAAAAAGCCATCTGCGCGGTGCATATCTATACGCACCATGATACGGAAGAAGTCTGTCCCCTGACAACCGTATGCCGCATTGCATAAAAAGATAAGGAGAAAAAACATGTCAGTGATTACATTGTTCAGCGGAAATTTCTGCAGGGACGAGGATGTTCTGCGGGAAGTGCAGAAAAAAACCGGTTTCCGGAGAATCAGGGAAGAGGAAATTCTCAAACAGGCAGCAGTGCTGTCCGGTATGCCGGAAAAAAAGATAGGCAGCGCGTTTTCTTCCAAACCCTCTGTCTTTAACCGCTTCACCCATGAAAAAGAACGCGCAGTGGCCCATCTGCGCATGGCTTTGGCCGAATTTCTGGAAGAAGACAATCTGCTGATAGCCGGATATTGCGCGCATCTGGTTCCCAAATCCGTTACCCACGCGCTGGGTGTCTGCCTGATTGCAGAGGTAAAACAGAGAGTGGCTCATGCCCTGGCATCCGGAAAATTTTCGGAAAAAGAGGCCATGAACCAGATCCGCAGGCATGATGAGGATTGCGCAGCCTGGGTAAAAATGATATGTGACAAAGAAGATCCCTGGGATAAATCTTTATATGATATAATCATTCCCACAGACAAGACCTCGCCGGATGAAGCAGCATCCCTGATTGCGGACAATGCTTCTTCCTCTGTGCTGAAAATTACGCCCAGATCACGGGATGCGGTAAAGGATTTCCATCTTGCCGCCAGTGCCGAGGCAGTTCTGACCCGTGAGGGACATGATGTGGGGGTCAATGCCAAAGACGGGGTTGTGATTCTCACCATCAACAAACATGTGCTCATGCTCAGCCGTCTGGAAGAGGAACTCAAATCCATTGCCGGAAAAGTTCCCGGAGTCAAATCCGTTGTAACGGTAGTCGGGAAGAATTTTCACCGCACAGATATTTACCGCAAGGTTGACTTTGAGATTCCCTCCAAAGTGCTGCTGGTGGATGATGAACGCGAGTTTGTTCAAACCCTGTCCGAACGTCTGATGATGCGGGATATGGGATCGGCTGTTGCTTATGACGGACAGTCTGCTCTGGATATTGTGCGTGAGGATGATCCGGAAGTCATGATTCTGGATTTGAAGATGCCCGGCATAGACGGCATAGAGGTTCTGCGCAAGGTAAAAGAAACCCGGCCCGATATTGAGGTAATCATTCTCACCGGTCACGGTTCCGAAACAGACCGGCAGGTCTGCATGAATCTTGGCGCATTCGCGTATCTCCAGAAACCTGTGGATATTGAAGTGCTGAGCGAAAAACTCAAAGCTGCGAATGAAAAGATTCAGAAGAAAAAAGCAGGGGTATAAATTTTCCATTCAGGATTTGCATCTGCCGGGCGGCGGAAGGCCGCCCGATGAAAACAGGAACAAAAACAAACATGGACGAAAATTGAGACTCCGCCCCTGAACACAACCATAGAAAGTCCATTTTGAAATGTCCTGTACAAAGCAGAGAGATTTACTGCCGGGATTCCTTGCCGGGAATGACACTTCCAAGCCTGTGAATGTGGCAACTGTTCCGCAAAGAAGTCCGTTCCGGTATCCGGGCGGAAAAACGTGGTTTGTGCCAACTTTCCGGAAGTGGGTCAAACAGATATATCCAAAACCCCGGCTTCTGGTTGAACCGTTTGCAGGCGGAGGAATCATAACACTGACAGCACTTTTTGAAGATTTGGCTGAGTCAGCCGTTATGGTGGAAATAGATGAAGAAATAGCTGCGGTTTGGCAGGCTGTTGCTGACGGGGATTCAAAATGGCTGGCAAACAGAATTCTCAACTTTGATCTGACAAAAGAATCTGTACTGTCTGAAACAGCAAAAAAACCTGCATCAACCAGAGAATCCGCATTTCAGACAATTCTGAAAAACCGAACCCTGCATGGCGGAATCATCTCCGGAGGGTCAGGTTTTCTGAAATACGGTGAGAATGGGAAGGGCATTCTTTCCCGGTGGTATCCGGCAACGCTGGCAGGGAGATTTGAACATCTGGATAGGATAAAGGATCGTATTGAATTCAGACGTGAAGACGGGCTGGATACCATTCGGGAATATGCAGAAAACAGTGAAGCCATATTCTTTATTGATCCGCCTTACACAGTTGGCGGAAAAAAGGCAGGCAGACGGCTTTACCGTCACTGCAATCTTGATCACGAACGGCTGTTCGCCATCTGTGAAGATATTAAGGGAAACTTTCTGCTCACATACGATAATGCGGAAGAAGTGCGCATGATGGCACACAGGCATTCTTTCCAAATGCGGCTGATTCCGATGACCGGCACCCATAACACAAAAATGGAAGAACTTGTCATTGGAAAAAACCTTGATTGGCTCGATGATCTTCCAGCCGTTCATAAGCCCAAATCTGAAAGCAGGCAGTTGGGCAGCACAAAAAAACCCCTCAGCCATGCCCTATCCATTGACATTCTGCTTCAGGGAGAAAAAGGAACCCAAGATCTGAAAAAAACCGGATAATCCTATTCCGTGCCACCGCAGGAATCTGTCTGTTTTTTTATGCACCGCAAATGATAAATGGTTAATGGTTAATGGTTAATGGTTAATGGTTAATGGTTAATGATAAATGGTTAATGATGAATGGCAAGTGAACATTCAGCATTTACAAATTACAATTCACCATTCACCATTTACAATTGAACACTGAACACTGAACACTGATAACTGGTAACTGCCATGATGTCCATAATCAGAAAAATGAAACCGCCCTTTTGGGATCATCCGGAAAATCTGTCCGGCCCGTTCAGGCATATGTTCAATTTCCGCAGGATTTGGAAACTGACCGTATGTCTTATGGCAGTGGTGACGCTGTTTCCCCTGATTACCATTACCCTGATTGATTACAATTTTACCCAGAAATCCATTGAATCGGAAATCCTTCTGCGCACCGCCCGGATTGCGTCCAATTTCAAACGCTCCCTGTCCTTTTTTCTGACCGAGCGCAAATCTGCTTTGGATTTTCTGGTTCACGACAACAGTTTTGAATCCCTCAATGACGAAACCCATCTTTCCGGGGTGCTGTACAATCTGCAGCAGAGTTTCGGAGGCGGTTTTGAGGATCTCAGCGTGATTGATGCAAACGGACGGCAGCGCACCTATGTCGGCCCCCACAAACTGGAGGGAAAGGATTACAGCGGGCAGCCCTGGTTTGACAAGGTCAGGGAAAAGGGTATCTATATCAGTGATGTGTTTATGGGATTCCGGCAGAGTCCCCATCTGGTCATTGCAGTGAAATACGATCTTCCGGACGGCTCTTTTTATGTGCTGCGCTCCTCTGTGGGCACTGTGCGTTTCAACAATCAGCTTGCCGAGATGGAACTCAGCGGCCGGGGGGATGCCTTTATTATCAATCAGCATGGAATTATCCAGACCCCTGCGCGCTATTACGGCAATGTGCTGGAAAAATTTCCCTTGGAGATTCCGCAGTATTCTGAAAAAACAGAGGTGTTTGAAAAAACAGACAGCAAAGGGGAACCGCTGATCATCGGGTATGCGTATATTCCGGATACCCCTTTTATTCTCATGGTGATCAAGCACAAAGATGAGATGATGAGTTCCTGGCATGAAACGCGCATGAAACTTATCGGATTCCTTTTTTTCAATATCACTTTGATTCTTCTGGTAATTTTCAGCGTAACCACCTATATGGTGAACAACCTCTATCTTGCGGATCAGAAACGCCTGACAAGTCTCCATGAACTGGAATACAGCAGCAAAATGGCATCCATCGGCAGACTCGCGGCAGGCATAGCGCACGAGATCAACAATCCCCTTGCCATTATCAATGAAAAAGCAGGGCTGATGAAAGATCTGTTCGCGATTAAAAAGGAATATGCCAATGATTCCAGACTGACCGGAATTGCGGATTCCATCCTTTCCTCTGTAAAACGCTGTGCCACCATTACCAAGCGTCTTCTGGGTTTTGCCCGGCAGCCGGACATCAGCATTCAGTCCGTAAAAGTGGGGGAGCTTATCCGGGAGGTGCTGAGTTTTACCGGAAAGGAAGCTGAATACCGATCCATAGATGTTATGGTGGATGTGCCTGAAAATATACCTGAAATAGAAAGTGACCGCAGCAAACTGCAGCAGATATTTCTCAATCTGATCAACAATTCCTTTGCTGCAATGGAAGCTGATAATTCTCTGTACATATCTGCACAGAATGGGAAAGACGGCAGAATCAGCATCAGTGTCTCTGATACAGGCTGCGGCATTCCTGCCCCGGATCTGGAACGGGTGTTTGAACCCTTTTTCTCCACCAAAACGCAGAAAGGCGGAACCGGGCTGGGGCTTTCCATCACTTATAATCTTGTCCGTGAGATTGGGGGCAGTATTGAAGTTCACAGTACGGTGGGGGAAGGCACCACCTTTGTGGTCACACTGCCTTTGAAAATGAAAGAAAAAAAGGAGAATTCCCAGTGAAAATATTACTGGTTGATGACGAGCAGGAACTGGTGTCAACACTGGCTGAACGCCTGGAAATCAGGGGCATTGAGGCCCACTGGTTCACCAATGCGGAAGCTGCGCTGAAATTTTCGGAAAATGCAGCATATGATCTGGCTGTGCTGGATGTAAAAATGCCCAAAATCGGAGGGCTGGAGCTGCAGCGCAGACTCAGACAGATGCATCCGGACATGAAATTCATTTTTCTTACCGGACACGGCTCAGAGGAGGATTACCGGGCCGGAACAGCCGAAGGCCATTCGTATCTGATAAAACCGGTGGATATTGAACAGCTTATTAAAAAAATAAAAGAAACTCTGCAGTTTTCCTGAAATATCTGCGGAAGTCCGCACTACCATTCTGAAAGGAATCAGATATGAAAAATACGCATGAAATCGCCGGAGAAAGCGGTTTGCAGTTTTTCGGAAAAATTTCCGCTTCCCTTTCCCATGAAATGAAAAACGCGCTGGCTGTGATCAATGAGAATGCCGGATTGCTTACGGATCTGGTGCATATGTCGGAAAAAGGTATGCCACTTGATCCGCAGCGCATCAACGGGATTGGTGTGAAAGTGATGGAAAAGGTGAAGCACGCGGACACCATCATCAAAAATCTCAATACATTTGCCCACACTGTTGACAATGCCGCAACCCTGATTGATGCAGGCGATCATCTGGAACTCCTGATCGCCCTGACCCGGCGCATCTGCGCAGGCAAAGGCATAAGCGTAACACTTGTGCGTCCGGAATCTCCGGTGATGATTGAAACATCCGCGTATTCACTGATTCATCTGTGCTGGTGCTGTCTGGAAAAAGTCCTGCAATGGGCCGGGGAAGGAAAAACCGTATGCCTGATTCCGGAAAAAACAGAAAACGCAGCGCGAATCCGTTTCACAAAACTGGAAAATATTCCCGATAATCCGGATATATTCACAGAGGAAAAGCAAAAATCCCTGCTGTCCGCTCTTTGTGCGGCAGTGTCAGCAGATGCAGAAGCAGGGGAAGTGATACTGACCCTTCCTCTTTTGCCATAAAGATTAATATAGTATTTTCATCAAGTTTTGCCCTCTGTGCAAAAAACCGCTTCGCTTAATTTTTGCACTCCTCCATAGGTTTTTGCAGAGGACAGAAGTTGGTAAGCAGGTCAACGAAAATTTTCAGGTATAAAAGTAGCATAAGCTTCCAGCTTGTGCCTGCCGCATGATTTATGCCCGAAAAGTTATGGAATCTTACTTAAAAAAACTGCCAGCCGTTTTGCCGGATAAAGTCAGTCAGAGAGGTATATTCATTTTTGGAAACAGCCTTACCGGTCTGATTTGTTGTATGGAACTGAACAGGTCAATGACATGACATGCAGAGAGAAACCAGACCGTTTGCCACAGGAGATGTTTCATGTCTGAAAAAATACTGCTGGTCGGAGAGGAAGAAGATTTTCTTTCCTGTCTGATTGAACAAATCCGGGCCAGAGACATGAGGGTTTCCAGAGCGGTATCCGGAAAATCCGGACTTGAAATGGCAGCACGGGAAAATTTCAGCATTGTTCTTCTCAACCTGACTGTTCCCGGCAGTGACGGCATTGAGATGCTGAAAAAATTCAAACAGATAAATCCGGAACTGGAAGTATTTTTTCTCAGCAGGCATGTCACTGCCAAAAAAGGCATACATGCCATGAAACTGGGTGCTGCCGATTTGCTGGACAAATCAGCCGATCCCCAGATCCTTGCGGAAAAAATCGCCAAATCCCGTGCAAGAAAAATGCTTTCTGTCAGAAAGTCACAAATTTCAGGATAAGGCTTTACAAATTAATTTACTTGCTCTAAAGGAAACCGGAGCATTAAAAAAATGGGCCGAGCATTTTTTTGCACAGATTGGGATTTATACCAAATCGCCATTGATTTTATAAAATACTGGCAGTTTTTTTCGCGGTTCTGTGTGTGTGCAAAAAACCGCTCCGCTTAATTTTTGCACTCCTCCGGGTTTGCATTCCGTATTGTATAAAACCAATGGAGAATCGGTATTACCCTGTATTTAAATACAACACTCTCATATAAAGGAGAAAAGCCATGTCAGAAAAAGTATTGCTGGTAGATGATGAAAAAGATTTTCTGGATATTATGACCCAGAGAATGGAAACACGGGGCATGAAGGTAAGCACTTCCGCCTCTGCCAAAGAAGCCATTGAAAAGATCAAAGAAAACTCTTATGATGCAGTTGTTCTTGATCTGCTTATGCCTGAAATGGACGGGCTGGAAGCACTGAAGGCCATCAAAGAGATACGGCCTGAAATGCAGATCATCCTGCTGACCGGTCATGCCACAGTGGAAAAAGGCGTGGAGGCCATCAAGGAAGGCGCTATGGATTTTATTGAAAAACCTGCGGATATGGAAAAACTCACGGAGAAAATCAAAAAAGCCCAGGCGCAGAAAATGCTGATCGTTGAAAAAAGGCAGAAGGAGAAAGTCAACGACATCCTGAAACGCTTCGGATTCTGATCCATGCCGGGCCAATCCCCGGTTTTCAGAAATATTCCCGCATGTTTTCCGCATTCCTTCCCCTTTCCGTTTTTTATCCCTCCCCCCTCCAAAGTGAAAAGAGGGGGGATTTGTCCAAAAACCCGTTCAATTTTCCAGATATGTTCTGATCTGCTGACCTTTCATCAAATTCAGACATATTTATGCCGAACTCACATTAAAACACTGCTGCTTTGCACAGGCATATTGACAAAAATATGCAAACAGGGAAAAATACGGAAAAATATACCATCACCTGAAACATTTGGCAGATGTTCAGAACATCTGATTTTTTCAGACCTGAATTTCGTACAGAAAAAACTCTGTGTGACTCTGCGGAAACTCTGCGTCACTCTGCGGTTAAAATCGGCCCGGCAGAATGACAAAAATATTTTAAGTATCGGTATACATCAGAGGAATAAAAATGAAGGAAACAGAAACATCCTCCCAGGATTTAAAAAAAGCAATGGATACGGCCATACGTATTCTGGCCCGGCGCAGTCATGCTTCTGCTGAAATCAGGCAGAAACTCCGGCAGCGCGGTTTTGACGCGGATATCATCCATACGGTCATATCTGAATGCGAACGGATGCATTATATTGACGATGGAGAAACAGCAGGCCAGTATTTCCGGGAACTGAAAAACAAAGGATGCGGACCCCAGCGAATCCGTGCGGATATGAAGAAAAAAGGATTGTGGGGAGACAGTGCGGAACTGCTTGTATCCGAATATGCTGAAAGCACGGAAGAAAAAGAGATGCTGTGTCAGGTATTTGAAAAGAAAAAGGCTGCTTTTGACAGGGAAAAGGACGGGAGAAAACGGAAGGATAAAATCTTCCGTTTTCTTTCCTCAAGAGGATTTTCCGCAGGTCTTATTTCAGAACTGCTCCGGCAGGAAACAGCTTCAGAATCAGACTGAAACGGCCTGTCACACCAATTCTCCATTGATTTGATACAATATCTTCAGTTTTTTCACCGTTCCGGATGTGCAAAAAACCGCTCCGCTCAATTTTTGCACTCCTCCGGATTTGTATTCTGTATTGTACAGAATCAATGGCGAATTGGTATCAGACAAATTTTTTTGCATATGTACCGCAAAAAAACGCAAAGTGTGCAGTGCCTTTTTCTTTGCACACTTTGCGGAAATCCCTGCTGCTTTTGCGGTCAAAACAGAATGCGGAGAAAATTTTTGACAGTCAGTCTCAGATTACTGACCGCTTTTATCCATGTCTTCTATGGCTTTTCTTGTGGCATCCCGCCCGCTGTTGACATGTTTATCATAATCCTTTCCATCTTCCTGTTCCGCCTGTTCCTGCTGCGGAAGATCCAGTAAGGGAATATGCACCACGCCGAAATAATTCAGCGCAAATGCAATGGTAAACGCGATGATTACATAAGTGATAACTTTTCCCATTTCACATACCTCCTTATCTTATGATTTTGAAAATTATACCAATTCGCTATTGATTTTATACCAATTCTCCATTGAAAATATACTTATAATTCGGTTTCCCACAGAGGACACAGAGAAAAAAAACCACAGAGAACACAGAGGAAACAACTCACCTTATTGTATAAATTCAATGGAGAATTGGTATTATACAATACCGTCAGTTTTTCCGCAGTTGCGCATGTGCAAAAAACCGCTCCGCTTAATTTTTGCACTCCTCCGGATTTGTGTGCAGAAAACCGCTCCGCTTAATTTCTGCACTCCTCCGGATTTGTTTGCAAAAAACCGGTCAGCTTAATTTTTGCACTCCTCCGGATTTGTCTGCAAAAAACCGCTCTGCTTAATTTCTGCACTCCTCCGGATTTGTTTGCAAAAAACCGGTCCGCTTAATTTTTGCACTCCTCCGGATTTGCATTCCGCATTGTATAAAACCAATGGCGAACCGGTATTATACCGATTCTCCATTGAAAATATACTTATGAAACACACCCCTGCCCTCTCAGGAGGGGATTTTCTGAAAAAAATCAATGGCGAATCGGTATTACTGTAAAATACCCATAAAATCCACCACACCGAAATAATACAGGACAAAAACGATGATAAATGCGATGATAACACACACGATTACTTTTTCCATTTCATATACATCCCTCTGTATCTGATGATTTTTTCAATTAAGGGTCTGTATCAGAATAAGCAGGCAAACGAAATTTTTTGTGTATTCAGAAAATCCGGTTTTTCCGAAAAACCGGATTTTTCTGAATATTTTAGGTGGTTTATTAAAATAAATATACCTGTCCAGTTCACGGCACAAGCTGGAAGCTTATGCTACTTTTTTGGTATATTCTTTTCTGTAAATCGCCTTATACCTGAAAATTTATGTTGACCTGCTTAAGGTTTCCAGCCTGTGGTGCATTTTATGAAAAGGCCGGCCCTGTTTCCAGATTATGAAAAAACAGGACTGAGATCTGCACTGGTGCCAGCGGGTTTGCATCATCATAGGAGATCAGTCATTATCCCCGTCAAGCAAACCTCCCAGCGCACCCAGAACAGAACCTTCGCCCCTGGTGCCTCCGCGCTGGGGAGCAGCCTGCAGCATCCGTCCGGCCAGACGGGAAAAAGGCAAAGATTGCAGCCATATTCTGCCCGGACCCTGCATTGTGGCAAAAAACAGTCCCTCACCTCCAAAAAGCATGGTTTTGATTCCGCCTGCCTTTTGTATGTCAAAATCCACACTCTGTTCAAAGGCCACCACACATCCGGTATCCACATGGAGAATCTCTCCGGAATTCAGATAGCGTTCCACAACAGTTCCGCCTGCATGGACAAAAACCATGCCGTCACCTTCGAGTTTCTGCATGATGAAACCCTCACCTCCAAACAGCCCGGTCAGGATTTTTTTCTGCAGCCATATACCGATGGAAACCCCTTTGGCAGCGCAGAGAAAACTGTCTTTCTGACAGATCAGCATTCCTCCCACATCCGGAAGCGCGACCGGAATGATGTTTCCGGGAAAGGGCGCACCAAAGGCCACATGTGCCTTTCCCTGTCCTTTATGGGTGAACACAGTGGTAAACAGACTTTCCCCGGTCAGCAGACGTTTGCCCGCTCCCAGGAGTTTGCCCATAAAACCGCCGGAAGATTCTCCGCCATCTCCGAAAACCGTCTGCATATCCACTGTACTGTCCTTGTACATCATAGCCCCGGCCTCTGCCACTGCACTTTCGCCCGGATCCAGTTCAATCTCCACAAACTGCATTTCCGATCCCACAATCCGGTAATCAATCTCATCTGCTCTGCCTGTTTTAACGGAAGCCATCCCGCTTTTCATGGGGGGCATTCCGCTTTTCACGGGAGTCATTCCTCCGGCAGGCAAAGGCGGCGCAGAAGAAGGTCCGGCTCCGCACAGTTCCGGAATTTGGGAAATGGGCAGCCATTCTGAAAAACCCGACTGCCATGCAAACCCTTCTTTGCCTTTTATGTCAATCTGAAACCTGGCCTGGGTGGTGTCAAAGGGGCCGACCTGGTTTCCTCCGTAACTCAGATACCATTGTGCCATTTCCTTTTCTCCTTTATGGATTTTCCAAAAAATAAAGTACCTGTTTTTTTCAGTATTGTGCAGAGTTGCGCTCTGCCATTGACCGACCTGCTGCCCTGTCAGCATTGAATCCGTGAGTAAAAGTTAAGGAAAATAATATAATGAACAGGATCGGCTGATTGCATAAAACAGCAAATAGGCTTAGGTTAAAATCCGGGATCATTCGAAGATACCGGAGATTGCCCTGTCTGATCCGGACAGGTTGATAACGTAATACTACTAAGAATAAAAGAATGTTATGTCAAGAGGAAAAATCAGACGGAAACGCATAAGACTTCCTGATTTTACAAACCGGATATTCAAAAGCAGTGTTGTGTTATAACGATTCTCCATTGAACTGATACTGATCCGGAGGAGTGCAAACGGGCTGATCCGGAGGAGTGCAAAAATTAAGCGGAGCGGTTTTTTGCACACCCGGAACTGCGGAAAAACTGAGGGTATTGGATCAAAGCAATGGCGAATCGGTATAACGCATACCGTATATCTGTTTGATTATTTTTCCGCATTCTGCTAAGGAAAGAGCTGAAAAAAAATAAACCGTCAGAAAATCTGAAACCGGACTCGAAAATCTCAGTGTTCAGGAAACCGGGTTCAGGTTTCATATAAGTAAGGTTCCATAAATTTTCGGGTATAAAATTTTCAGAAAAACCGGATTTTTTGGAAAAATCCGGTTTTCTGAATACACGAAAATTTTTGTTTGCCTGCTTACAGGGAGCCAATACCGCAGATGAAATGGAAAGAAGCACTGCTTTTGTCAAACATGCCGCTGGAGTTTGATGCTGCCCGGCTGCTGGTGGAAGAGGGATTTGTTGTAAATTCGGATTTCAGATATGCCTGGGACAGTACCGGGACAGGAAGGGATTCGGCCATTGACCTTCATGCAAGGACATTTTTTCCTTTTTCCGAATTTCCGGATAAGGCTGCGCAGGTTGAACTGCTGGTGGATTGCAGACACCGCAGCCCCGGAACGGTCGGGCTTTTTCTTCCTGATCCCAATCCGGCAGGAGCTTCCCCCAGATCTCCGGGGAATACAGTCCGGGTCATTGACCAGTTCTCGCCCTACCTTATTCAGCCGGATGCCATGACTGCATTTGACGCGGATTTGCCGGTCTGTTACAAGGGAATGGAAGTGAATCTGAAATCCGGAGAAGTGGATGAAACCCTGTTCACCGCAGGTCTCTGGCAGTTGCAGAATCCCCTGCCCCGCCTGCTTACGGAAAATGTGCTGGGTTTTCTCACCGGCCCCAGGTCTGCCAATTTTCCCTTTTTTTTCTGCCCGGTACTTCTGACCACCTCAGCCCTGTTTGTACTCAAAAGGGACATCCGGCTGGAGGAAATTGAACATGCTGAAAATGTTCAGGAACTTGGCACAGAAATCCCTTTTTTGGTTATGTGTTCAGATATGAGTCCGGATTTCAAGGTCCGGTGCATCAGTGAATCCGGCAGACTGAAACCGCTTCTTCGCACGGAAAAAGCAATGGAAATTGAAATGAAAAAAGCACGTTATTACAACAGTCATTTCAATCTGCCCTTTACCATCATAGATGCCCTGAACACGGCTGATTATTATTATATGAACACTTTTTTCACCCGGTTCATCATATGCAGCAATGCCTGTTTTCCCGAATTTGTCAGAAAATTCAAACAGGCATCTGTCAATGCCCTGAAAACCCATGAAATACTCAACTGAAACCGTGTTGCCATGAGAAAAAAAGCAGAAAAAAAGATCAGGGACGCTGTGGCCGAACTTGGCTGCCCGGAGCATCACCGGCTGGATCGGATCAGACCACTTGCCGGGCTTCATCCCAAAGTGTTTGACAAAACCATTCTGGATATGGAGCGGGTGGGAACCATCAGCCTGTCTGCTGAGGGACTGGATCAGATGACTGCGGGCGAAATCAGTCTTCTGGTTCGGAGAGGGGAAACCGTGTATGTCTCGTTCCGGTTTATTGACGGCAGTTTTGTCAATGGTGTGTTCATTGACAAAAGCCTCCCGTCAATGCAGCCGGAGCCGATCATAATGGATACAGAGCCGATCATGATGGATACAGAACCGATCATAATGGATACAGAACCGATAGTTCTGATTCTGCAGGGGCTTTTTCCCGGAGAATGGGAACAGTTTGAGCAACTGTGCGAAACCAGGGAAGGCAAAACAGGGCTTGTGAAAATTGAGGATATGATCCGGGTGTATAACAGACAATAAGATGATTTCTGAAAATAAATATCCCATTATGGATATTCCAAAATTCCCATTGTCATCTGACTCGTTTTAATGATATATCTGATATTGACAAATGGATTATGAGCATTTGGGCAGGCTCCTTTTCCTTATTATAGATTATAGAAAAAACCAAAAAAACAAATCAGAATCCCGGAAGGATGACATTATCAGCCGATTTGAACCACTATCAAATTTTTCAGAAAAACCGGATTTTTCGGAAAAATCCGGTTTTTTGAATACAGGAAAATTTTTGTTTGCCTGCTTAATGATTCAGGACAGCAGTTTCAGGCAAAGACCGGGCCTGAGTGCTTAGGGTGAGATGAATTTCAAAGTCGGTAATACAGAAGGAGTATATGATGCTGAATATCAGAAAAATCAGTATGCTGATTATTTTCTGCTTTTTCATTCCTGCTTTTTTGCCGGGCTGTGCCGGGCCGGATGTGAAAAAACAGGAAAATCTGCAGTCCCTTTCAGACTATGCACTGGAGACACAGGCCAGGGTCAGGCAGCGTCTGGCCGAGAATCCTGAAAGTACGGTAGCGGAATCCCTGGCTGTACTCAGCGAAGTTCTGAACTATGCTGATGAGGTTCGGGCCAACCCGGACAAATTCAGTCTCCCCAAAATTCAGGAATACAGGCAAAGGATTGATATCATCAATGAAAATATCCAGATGTTCCGGGATTTGGCTTTAAAAACAGATGTTTCCTTTCCCATCGGAACTTACAGATTCCCGGATCTTTCAGAAGAAGGGCGTTCACAGTGCAGGGAACTGGCCCGGAAAATCATAGAGACTGCGGCCGGCCTGAGCAGGCGTTATCCCGGATATGCCATACGCATCACCCTGAAAACCGTTGGATATACTGATGAAGTTCCTGTTGTGTCCGGCCCCCTAGAAAAAACAATCCGCTCAAATCTGAAAGAACCGGAAGCCCCGGCAGGTGATGCCCGGAGAAAGCAGTATAATCATGTGCTGTCACGTTTTCGCGCGGCAAGTGTCAGCACTTATATGATGGAATACCTGCGCAGAGAAATGCCAGCGAATATAACTATCCGGTATGTGGAAAAAATTGTGGGAAACGGAGAAAATTTTCCGCAGAAAAATCCGTCTTTTCCCTATACTGCACAGGATGAACGGCGGAGGATCTGTATCATTTCACCGTATATTGAGATTATGCTGTGACAGTTGCCCAGGATCAGGTTATCCCCAGCATAGGCATTTAAAATACTACAAAAAGTTCCTGACGGAATGCGTATGACAGTATCGGAATATCATCGTTATAAAGCCGGAAATATTTTTTCAGCGTTCTGTCTCCCGGTTTTCGCACTTACAGTTTTCCTTCATGCCGAAAGCAATGCTTCGGAATATCAGGAAAAAGCTGAATTTATATGCAGTTTTGCCAAATTTGTGCGATGGCCCCAGGAGGAGAATGCAGATAAACCCCTGCAAATCTGCATTATTGGCGATAATCCTTTCGGAACAGTGTTAAAGAACATGGGAGATAAAAAGGTAAGGGGCAGACTGATTTCCTTCCGTGTCTGCCCGGATGGAAAGGGGGCGGAAGACTGTCATATTGTGTTTGTGAGTGCTTTGAAAACAGAACATCTCCCGGCAATAATTTCCCGGTTCAGTTCACATCCGGTACTCACTGTGGGAGATATTCCCGGATTTACGGCATATGGCGGCATTATCAACCTGATGCGTACCGGTGATCAGCTTCATTTTGAAATCAATACAGATGCAGCGCATCGATCCGGGCTCCAAATCAGTTCCCAACTGCTCAAACTTGCCCACATTGTCACAAAACCGTCTGAAAAGGACAATCCGCAATGAAAAAAATCTTTGACCGGCTGCCGATTCGGAAAAAACTGACATGGCTGATGTTCCTCAATGCCGGTCTGATGATGGGTCTGATGTCCGTGTTCCTGCTTATCAGTGAGGTACAGTCTTTCCGGCAGGATATGTTCAGAGAATTTTCCACCATTGCCAAAATGATCGGTTTCAACAGCAGTTCCGCCATCACTTTCAGGGATCAGGAATATGCCTCCCAGGTGCTTTCCTCACTGCATGTATCCCCCTGTATCACAGCAGCAGCCATTTATTCGCAGAAAGGTGAACTTTTTGCTGAGTATGCACGCGTTCAGAACACGGAAAGCATTTCCCGTAATATGAAAAAAATCCGGGGGGATGAACACATGGGAAATCCGGAGGGATTTCCCTTTTTGGATCATTCGTTTGACATATTTGAAACCATCTATTCTGATGGCGAAAATCTTGGAACAGTGTATGTGCGGATCGGAATGGAAAAATTTTACCGGCGTCTCAGCACCTATCTGCTCATCTGCGGCTCCATTTTTTTTCTTTCCTGCGCGGCAGCCTGGTTTTTGTCTTCAAAACTCCAGAAAATTTTCACCAGCCCGATTCTTGAACTCGCTGAGATGATGAAAACCGTGTCTGAACAGAAAAATTATTCCCTGCGCGCGGAGCGGAAACCCCAGGATGAAACCGGCATACTCTTTGACGGGTTCAATGAGATGCTAACGCAGATACAGAGCAGGGATGAGAAACTGGAACAGCACAGGAATCATCTGGAAGAAATGGTAAACCGCAGAACAGCGGAACTGGATAAATCACTGGCTGAACTGAAAACAGCCAAAGAAGCAGCAGAAGCAGCCAGTATTGCCAAATCCCGTTTTCTGAACAATATCAGCCATGAAATCCTCACTCCCATGAACGGAATTCTGGGTATGAGCGAACTGCTGCTGTCTGAGCATCTGAATGAAACACAGCGGAAATACGCTGAATTTATCCAGAGTTCCGGCAGGAATCTGCTGGATATGTTCAACAGTGTTTTTGATTTTTCCCGGATGGAAACCCGCAGACTGGAACTGTCGGAAAAAGATTTCCATCTGCATGAACTGGTGAAAGAAACAGCAGATTTTTTTGCAGACAAAGCCCGGTATAAAGGACTGACACTGCAATGTGATATTCAGGAAAACGTCCCCGGCCGAATCTGCGGAGATCCGATGCGGCTGCGCCAGATTCTGGTGAATCTGATCAGCAATGCCCTGAAATTTACACCTGAGGGCAGTATCAGCATATCTGTCTTCGGCATTCCCGAAGATCCGCACAGAATCGGATTCCGTGTAAAGGACACTGGCATAGGAATACCGGAAAAAATGCATGTCCTTATTTTTGAACCTTTTACCCAGGCAGATGATTCTCTTACGCGCGAACATCAGGGCGCGGGGCTGGGCCTGTCCATTGCAAAACAACTGGCTGAAATGATGGGCGGAGGAATACGCGTGGAAAGCCGGATTGGAAAAGGGGCGGAATTCTCTTTCACCATCGCATACAGACAGCCCGGTCAGGAAACCGATCCCGGAGATTCCAAATCTGATATTCCGGAAAAAACTGAAAACAGAGAGAATGGATCTGAGGAGCTTTCCTGTGCAAATGCTGTCTGGCCTGTCCGGGTTCTTCTGGTGGAGGACAACCCGGTCAACCGCTTTGTGGCACAGAAAATCCTTGAACCTCTGGCCTGTACAGTTGACACCGCATCCAACGGCATACAGGCCGTTGAAATGTTTTCCCGCTCTGTGTATGATATTGT
Organism: uncultured Desulfobacterales bacterium; assembly: GCA_964534335.1. GTDB lineage: Bacteria > Desulfobacterota > Desulfobacteria > Desulfobacterales > Desulfococcaceae > JAABRU01. Next base: position 8,904 of record CAZHPS010000015.1, on the reverse strand, counting down.
TTTCATGGACTGCCAGATGCCCAAAATGGACGGTTATACAGCCACACAGGAGATCCGGAAATATGAAGGTCAGATATCGCCCAATCGTCATACACCTGTGATTGCGCTTACTGCCCATGCGCTGGAAGAGGATCGGACACTCTGCCTGGCAGCCGGAATGGATGATTTCATTACCAAACCTTTTTTGCCGGAGTACCTGGAATCTGCCCTGAAAAAATGGTGTTCCCCGGAAAAAAAGGAATCCGGCACAGTTTTGGAAGCAGAGGACAGAAAAACCGGTGCAGAGCCTTCTGTTCCGCAGGAAAATCACGCATCAGCAGACAATGTGGAAAGCTCAGAGCCTGTTGACAGGAAGGTGCTGGACAATATCCGCAGACTGCAGCAGAAAGGAAAGCCTGATATACTGAAAAAAGTGCTTTCCCATTATCTGGAACATACTCCCGGCCTCCTTGATGAAATGGAAAAAGCAGTGCAGCAGGGCAATATGAAAGCGATCAGTGAAACAGCGCACAGCATGAAATCCGGCAGCGGCAATGTGGGGGCGATGCCTCTTTTTGAACTGTGCCGCAAAATGGAGGCCATTGGCCTGGGCCGGAATACTGAAGGAAATACGGATACGGCAGAAAAAGTTTTCGCGGAAATCCGCAAAGAATATGAAAAAGTGAAAATTTTTCTGCACAAAGAGATGGAAAAACAGACACTGTGAACACAATGAAAAAAAATCCCCTGATTCTGGTAGCAGATGATGATTTCACCGTAAGACTGCTGGCTGCCGAAGCCCTGGAGCAGGCAGGTTTTGATGTGCGGGAGGCGGAAAACGGACAGGAAGCCCTTGAAATTTTCAGTCAGGACAGCCCGGAAATCGTTCTGCTGGATGTGAAAATGCCGAAAATGGACGGATTTGAAGCATGTAAAAGACTTCGGGAAAGACCGGACGGGGCCAATGTGCCTATCCTGATGATCACAGGCATGGATGATCTGGATTCCATTCAGATGGCCTATGATCTGGGGGCAACGGATTTTATGAACAAACCGGTCAACTGGCTCATCCTTACCCAGCGGGTGCGTTATATGCTCCGTGCCAGCCGGAATGTGGAAAAACTCAGAAAAAGCGAGGCCGGACTTGCTGCCGCACAGAAGATTGCGCGGATGGGAAACTGGGAAATGGATCTGCCTGAAAACACCTTCCGGTGTTCAGGCGAAACCTGCCGGATATACGGTTACAATTTTTCTGATGGCATCAGCTCCTGTGAAGATCTTTACCGCACTGTTCATGATGAGGAGCGGGAAGATGTTCAGAAACTCTTTGAGCAGGCAAAAAACCGGGGAATCCCCTTTCGCACGGATCACCGAATTCTGCTGCCCGATGGAAAGCTCCGTTATGTGCAGCATCAGGCAAAACCTGTTTCGGACGATAAGGGAAGACTGTGTCAGCTTATCGGAACTGTTCAGGATATTACCGAAAGAAAGCTCTCGGAATCTTTGGAGGCTGACCGGAATCAGGTTCTGGAAATGATCATCCGGAATGAGCGACTGAAGGATATTATGGAATACCTGGTCAGGATGATTGAGAAGCAGAATACCGGAATCGTTTCTTTTTTCACATTATTACGGGATGACAGGCTTTTTTTTCAGGCTGCTTCCGCTTCCCTGCCCGATTTTTTCAGGGAAACAGATGCACAGCCGGTCGGATCAGGGTCCGGCAGTTGCGCGGCCATGGCTGCCTATACCGGGCACCGGATTGTTGTGGATGACATCAGGGAAAACAGTCTGTGGGAAAGCAGACGGGAAAAAGCACTGGAATTCGGAATACAGGCATGCTGTTCCATGCCTTTTATCTCCGGCAAAGGCCAGATACTGGGGACAGTGTCTGTATTTTACCGGGAAGTCCGCAAGGCAGATGAAACACATTTCAGTTTTCTGGATGCCATATCCAAACTCGCGGCCATTGCAGTTGAAAAGAGCCGCCTTTCAGAGCAGTTGGAACACCAGTCCCGGCATGATGTGCTGACCGGGCTTCCCAACCGGGCAGCGCTGACAGAATATATGGACATTGCGATTGCCCATTTATCCGGCAGCGGGGAAAAAATCGCTGTATTTTTCATTGATCTGGATCGTTTCAAATACATCAACGATTCACTGGGGCATCTCATCGGAGACCGCGTTCTTCTGGATGTCACCCGGCGTCTGCGGGAATGTCTGGGGGAAAAAGGAATGCTCGGACGCACAGGCGGGGATGAATTCATGTATATCACAGACAGTTTCCGGGACAGGGACGCGATTACAGCCGCGGCTGCCCGGATTCCCGTGATATTTTCACAGCCTTTTTCCCACAAAGACAAGCAGCTTTATATCAGCGCAAGCATTGGCATCAGCATATGCCCGGATGATGGAAATGATGCTGTGACATTGCAGAAAAATGCGGATACCGCCATGTTTTACGCAAAAAACCAGGGCGGAAACCGTTTCCGGTTTTTTTCCGCGGAAATGAATGCTGCTGCAATTGAACGTCTGGAAATTGAGAATGAACTGCGCAAATCCGTGGACGCGGGGAATTTTGAACTGCATTATCAGCCCAAATATGATATGGAGTTTGATGTTCTGCACGGATTTGAGGCACTGCTGCGCTGGAATCATCCTGTTCTGGGCCGTGTGCCGCCCTTCAAATTCATCCCCATTGCCGAGGAAAGCGAACTGATTATTCCCATTGGAACCTGGGTTCTGCAGGAGGCATGCCGCCAGAATGCGGAATGGGAAAAAAATGGCTACGGCAAACTGAAAATCGCGGTAAATGTGTCTATGGTGCAGTTTTTTCAGGAAGATTTTGTGGAAGTCGTGAAAAACGCTCTCCGTATGCACAATCTGCCCCCGCACCGGCTGGAACTGGAACTCACGGAAAGCATGGTGACAAAAGACATGAAGTTTCTGGTCAAACGCCTTGCGGAATTTCAGGCTTTGGGGGTTATCACCAGCATTGATGACTTTGGAACCGGTTATTCCTCCATGTCCTATCTGGATCAGTTGCCCATCCATTACCTGAAAATCGATCAGTCCTTTATCCGCAAACTCGGAGCAGATGAGGAAACTGACATACGCAGCCGCACCATGATCCGGTCCATGATCAAACTGGGCCATGACCTGCATCTGTCTGTTGTGGCAGAAGGCATAGAAAGCCAGCATCATCTGGACTATCTCAGGGGGCTGGGCTGTGATATAGGTCAGGGATATTTTTTCAGCGTTCCCCTGCCAGCGAAGGAAGTAGAGGAAAAAATTCTGCACAAATCCGTACAGGAAGATCTTTTATGAAAAAACATCTGTATTCCCTGATCCGGGTGCTTCCCATACTCATGCTGATCGGATGCACGGGGCAGGGAGGGCATATGTTTATGAAACCTTCAAAGGAAAAGCCGATGACTGTCAGAATTGATTACAGAATTTTCAGCGGAGATGGGCGTACTGCCGGTTTGGAGGATATTGTCATCGCGTCCGGAAATGCGGATGTGATATTTATCGGAGAAAGTCACGGTGATCCGGCAGCACATTTTCTGGAGGAGGAAATTTTCAGGGAAATATACTGCAATTCCCGAATACAGGAGGATGCACGGCCCTTTATCCTTTCCCTTGAAATGTTTGAACGCGATGTGCAGCCTGTGGTGGACGAATACCTTGCGGATCTGATCAGTGAAAGGCATTTTCTGAATTCAGCCCGGCCCTGGCCGAACTACCTGAGAGATTACAGGCCCATTCTGGAATTTGCAAAGGAAAACCGTATTCAAATCATTGCGGCCAACGCGCCCGGACGTTATGCCAACCGGGTTTCCAGGCTCGGCCCTTTGGCATTGAACGATCTGCCGCCTTCTGCCAGAAACTGGCTCCCGCCCCTGCCTTATGCTGAAGCCTCCCAGGCGTATCGGGAAAAGTTTAAAAATTTTTGGGATGAAAACGAAAAAAAACGGGCAGAAATGAAGGAAAAAGGGCATAAAATGCCGCCTTCCCATGCAGTAAATCCCAAAGAGCAGTTTCAGTTTGACAATCTTCTGGCAGCGCAGTCCCTGTGGGATGCGTCCATGGCCTATGCCATTTCTCTGGGAATAAAGGAAAATCCCCGCGTGCAGATTCTTCATGTCAACGGTCAGTTCCACAGCGCGCAGGGGCTGGGAATTCCTGAACATCTGCTCCGTTACTGTCCGGATGTCCGAATTCTGACGATCACCATTTTGCCGGTGGAAGGTTTCCCGGATTTTCAGGCTGAAGCCAGCGGCGCGGGGGATTTTGTCATACTAACCAACCCCAAACTGCTCCGGCCTGTTATGGGGATGGGAGATTAGACGATTTCCGGTAATTATACCGATTCTCCATTGAACTGATACTGATCCGGAGGAGTGCAGAAATAAGCGGAGCGGTTTTTTGCACAGCCGGAACTGCGGAAAAACCGGGGGTTATAGAATTTCTTTCTCTGAAAATGAATAAAAAAATATAAGGAACTGCTATGGAATCAAATCACATTGACACCTATCTGAATCTGGTTTCCGGACAACGTTTCAAATTATGGGGAGTAACCGGGAATGATCCGGTCAAAAAAGATAATATTATTACCTACCTCAAGGAACAGGGATGGACTCCTGTGGATGTGGAACAGGAACTTATCTCGCTTGCATCAGACCTTGATGAAGATGGGGAACCTTCCTATGATATCGGGCAGAAGATTAAAGAATGGTTCCATAGCAAACCAGACAATCTCATTCTTTTGAATTCAGGCATCCTCTATCATAAATCATTTCTGAAAATGTCTCCCCTGGGTGCTTTTAAATATAATTCAAGAAATAAGAATTGTATCATTTTCCTCGAAAATGAAAAACAGTTCGGCAGCCGTCTGTATTACGGAAAAGTGGGGACAGATGAATATTATGATCAGTATGTACACGATGTATTATTGACCGAGATAAAGGAAATTGAAGAAAATTATGCCCCTGCCCAAAAAGCAAAGACCGTCATCACAGATAAAAAAAATCTGCTTCCGGATGCCATCGGTCATCTGTTCGATTATACCGAGATCAAAGATGTTGTGGATATTGATGCGGATCTCAGGGAAAGGGACAGCAGAAAGGAGCTGGTTTCCAGTTTTATCATTTCCGAATCTTTGGAAAGACAGATCATAGATTTTTTTAATAATATTGAAAAACCAAATCATAAGGCAGTCAAGATTATAGGTAATTACGGCTGTGGTAAATCCCACCTGATCGCATTTCTTGTGTCTGTCATTACCGAACCGGAACTGAGAGATTTTATAAAAAATCTTAAAATCAGGGAATCTGCCAAAACCATTACCCGGAAATTCTGCACGGTTCAGTTTGAACTCATGCCCGGTGATGTGGAAATGTCTGTATGGTTCTACCGGGAAATCTCCAAGCAGTTTGCACAAAAGTATAATCTGACAATGCCGCAGTTTTCAAAAGATGATATTAACCATAAAGACAATATCATTGAGATAATAAAAGCAGTGAAAAAGCATGACCCTTCAGCCGGATTACTGGTTATCATGGATGAGGTTTCTGATTTTCTTGCCCAGAAAGAACCACACCTGATTGAAAGGGATTTCCAGTTTTTACGGATTATCGGGCAAATCTGCCAGGATCAGGATCTGATGGTTGTCACGGCAATGCAGGAAGACATTTATTCAAGTCCGAGATTCAAATCCATTGCGGCACAGGAATCCCGTGTCAGTGAACGTTTTCAGAATATTATCATACACAAAGAATCTGTATCAAAGGTGATTTCGGAAAGAATTGTGCCGAAGTCCGGAAACCAGAAAGCAGAAATCGAAAGAAAAATCAGACCTTTTACAGAGAAAATAGAGGATGTTTCCAACCGGCTTGAGGAGTATGTCAGTCTTTTTCCCTTTACCCCTTTCCTGCTGAATCTGTTTCAGGAACTTCCATATTTTGAAAAACGGGGCGTCATCCAGTTTGCACAAAAGGAACTGAAATATTATCTGAATGAACCCTTTCCCTATTTTTTTACATTTCATAAAATTTTTGAATTGCTGGAAAGCAATCCCAATCTCCGCAATATGGAAGAAGTGTATTCCCTTGCCCGTGTGGTCAGTCTGATCCGTCAGAAAATCAGTGTTTCCCTGGATTCCAAATTGCAGAAAGATGCGGTACGACTGACGGAAGGACTTGCAGTATATAATCTCTGGAGCAATGGAAGAAACGGGGCAACCGCAAAGGAACTTGCGGAAAAACTGCTGATTATCCCTCAGTCCAAAGTTTTTACTGCTGTGGATTATGTCTCTTCCGTTATCCAGAAAATACGGAATGCAACAGACGGTTTTTATCTGAAAACAGAAAAAGATTCTGCCACGGGAAATGATTATTTCAGACTTGACCCTGCTGTGGATGGTCAGGACCCGGAAGAAAGGATAGAAACTGCGGTCAATTCCGTTACAGAGCATCAGATGGAAACAGAATTTTTTCATCAGATCAGGAAAAATCTTGAACCTGCACCTTTTCAGAATCTTCCGGATGTTTTTGAAGATGAATGCAACTGGACAAGTGTCAAATCCTTCCGAAAAGGATATATTGTATTTGCCCGGAAAGGAAGGGATTTCTCAAATCTTCCGGAAAGGGATTATCTGATTGCCCTGATATCCCCCTACCGGTCTGAGGATATGCCGGTTCTTTGCAGACAGCAGTTAAACATAAAAATCAACATTGATAATGAATATAAAACTGAGACACTGAAACGGATTGCTGCCATCCGGCAACTGACGGACCGGAAAATTCTGGTTTCTGTGATGAAAAAGAAACTGGAGGAAACAGAGGAAGGAAGGCAGACAGACGGCAGAAACGAACCGGGAATCAAAAAGAGAATTGCCCGGTGGTTCTATTTTTCATCAAGTGCAAAGATAAACGGTGAAAGCATTCAGGTTCAGAAAATTGTCAATGAAAAAGACAATCTGGATGAACTGCTGGAAGAACTGAAAATTTCTGTATTTGACAAAAAATTCAATGAAATTTATCCGGAGCATCCCAAATACACCCAGGTGCTGTCTTCAAAAAATATTGTAAAAAACCTGTCGGATATTGCTTCGGATCTCACCAAAGGGGATTTTACAAAACTGACTCTTGCCCATCAGCAGTTTTTAAAAAATCTGAACCTGCTGAATTCCCGGAATGACCCGGATATTTCCGGAAGCAGACTGGCAGTGCATATTCTGAATATCATTTCTTCCAACAAAGACAGGGTGACGGACATTCAGAAAGAAATTGTCGCAGAACTGGTCAGAAGTCCCTATGGTATTGAACCGGAACTGATTTATCTGATTCTTGTTCTTTTAACAGTTATCGGAAAAATTTCCCTGAAAGCAAAAGGGGGAAAAAGCATTGATATCGGGAATATCAAAGAAGAATTCAAGAGTCTTGCACAGTTTGATGTGATTGCCTATGCTTCTGTTTCAGATGAACTTTCCTATGATTTTGCCCACAGACTGCTGAACACCCTGGGACTGAACGGTGCGAAAATTTTAAAAGAAAAAACCCGTAATGAGGTTTTTAAGGAATACAGGGAAAAAGTGGTTCAGATTATCAAAGATGCACAACAGACCCGTAGCATGATTGAAAAAGCAAAGAGTAAACCCAAATCATTCATGGATCTGTCAGCAATTGAGAATCTCTTTGATGCGTCACAGACGATTAAATGGTCGGAGCTGAGTATTCCCAACCATGCAAAATTTTCTGCTCTGGAGCATTTAAACAGCAGACTGGCAGATATTCAGAACAGTATTTCCGTACAGAACAACATTCGGGAAACAATGGATTTTTATCTGAATACGGTGTATGACGGAATCGAATACATGAATCAGGCATTGGAAATTCTGATCAGTCATCCTGTTTATGTTACCGATCCCTCAACAGAGAGGAGATTATATACATTCCTCAATGATACGGCTGATATTGTAAAGGATGTTTCCAGATTTCCTGACCCGTCAGAACGTCTGCCGCTTGAAGGAAAAATTCAGTCTTTCAAAGACCTGTATGTAAAAGATTTTTATTATCCGGCACATGAAAAAATTGTGGGGAAAAAAGTGGACTGGAAGGTTCTGGAAAATGCGGAATCAAATGATATTTCACAGAAAATACTTTCAATTATTCAGATCAACTGCATTGTTGACAATAAATTTGCACAATGCAGGGAACGGTGGAAAAAACTGCTTGAATTACGGTGTGTTCAGGTGGATGTGACACAGATATACAAAACCCCTTTCTGTACCCATTGCAGTTTTATGAAAACCGCAAATCATTATCCTTGTGTTCAAAAAGAAATTTCTTCCGCGGAGGAAGAACTGGAAAAAATTTATGATGAATATTCTCAGGTGGTTGTTACAGAGATAAGAAATAATATCAAAAATCTGGCACTGATTGACTGCCCGGAAAAACAGAAGAATGCCGTTCAGAAAATTGCAGATACGCAGATATTTCCGGAAAAGACAGGCAGGGATCTGATTGACTGCATCAATCAGTTATTTAAGAATTTTGCCATTGTCGAATTACAGAAAGACAAAGAGATCAGGGAATTATTCAGAGACAATGAGCTGCTGACCCTTGAACAGTTGCGGAAGGCTTTTATTAATCTGGAAACCCGTATTAAAAAACAGGGGATAAACAGCAAAGAGAACGACATCCGTATAAAATTTGTTTAGGATCGGGATTATCACACTATAAAACTCCCGGAGGGACGGCAGATATACCGATACTTAAAATATTTTGGTAATTCTGCCGGGCGGATTTTAACCGCAGAGTAACACAGAGTTTCCGCAGAGTGACACAGAGTTTTTCTGTGCGGAATTCAGATATGAATCTGAACCTCTGCAAATGTTTCAAGTAATGGTATAATAGCCCGGCA
>CAZHPS010000014.1:0-31920 GCA_964534335.1 uncultured Desulfobacterales bacterium | reverse complement strand
AGGATAAAATTGAAAAGACTTTATCCGTCATTTAAATTTTGACAGAGCACTATGATTTCGATGAATTGGAAAAAGACCTGGAAACTGTGGAAACTCAACAATCTTCTGACAAAAGCAAACTTCAGATTAAGTCAGGATTTAATTCGTATGGCGCTTCGTGAGGCCGGAGAGGTCTGAACAGATAAAAAATGCTTAAAAAACGGGATGAAGAATAACCCGGAGGAGAAGATATGAAAATCAGACTGACCGAAGAAATATGGAAAGAGGGCAATATGTATGTTTCGTACTGCCCTGAATTTGATATTTCCTCATGCGGGGAATCCGTAAAGCAGGCAAAGAAAAATCTGAAAGAGGCAATTCTCATAAACTTTGAGGAAACCAAAAAAATGGGTACTTTTGACCAGTTTCTTCAGGAAGCGGGTTTTGAGAATATTCAAAAAGATGTGCTGTCTGTAAGAAAAGAACTGGTAGGTTTTACACCCATTGAGATTGGAATCTGATATGTCTTCCATCAAACCGACAAGTTATCAGGTTCAGGAAAGTGTTTGAATTTTTTGGTTGCAGATATGTCCGTACACAGGGAGATCATCCTGTGTATCAATTTCCCAGTGCATTACGGCCTGCTGTTATTCCGAAATATAAAGAAGTCCCTGTATTTGTTATCATGAACAGCATGAAAATTGCAGGCATGTCCCGTGAAGAATATTTTCAGATTCTGGAAAATATCTGACTCCTGCTGGTTCACAGGTATTAAAGTTTTCTGTCAGCAACTGCCGGATTTTTCAGAAGCGTTGAAGGCAGCCGAATAACTTCTTTCAAAAACGAAAACTGGAAATGAATGAAATTACAAGAATAAAAGATGCTTATGCAAGACGTGATTCCTCCGGCAAAAAAGCACTTTATCAGCTTTTCAATCCTGCCGCTCTTTTTATGAGCCATCAGAGAGAAAAAGCAATCCTTAAATCTCTTAAAAAAGCCGGTATTTCAGATATTTCTTCTCTGAAAATTCTGGATTTGGGCTGCGGAACCGGCGGAGTACTCAGGGATTTTGTCAAATACGGCGCAAACCCTGAAAACTGCTTCGTATCAGAAAGGAATACCCGGTTGAATTCCATGCAGGGAGAATATTATGTATAAAACGATTGAGGCGTTATATAAGGAAGGTGTCATTATAACCCTGACAGAGGAAATTCCGGTAAAATATGCCAGAATTCTGATTACCATACTGGAATCAAAAGATAATATTTCAGGAATTCAGGGCGATGAATTAAAACAGTATCAGGGAATTCTGAAAAACTTTCATGATGATCCTGTGGCTTATCAGAGAAGTCTGCGCGATGAATGGTAAATATCTTCTTGATACCAATGCAATTATCAATATTCTGAAAACAGAGGACGACATCTGCAATTTTTCAGGAAAAGAATTTTTTCAGAGACGCAGAATGGAAACAGGAAAATATAATACAGATAAAATTAAAGAAATTATTTCACAGGGCGAAAACAGAAGAGTTGATTTCAAATCCGGCTCTGTAAGAGCAGATTCTCTTGCTGTTGAAATGTCTGCCTTTGCCAATACATCAGGAGGAATTATTTTAGTCGGAGTGGAAGATATACCGATACTTAAAATATTTCGGTTATCCTGTTTCCGTAACTTCCGAACTCCGAAATAAACTTAATATAATTTAAATAAGCCGCGAATGACACGAATATGCACGAACTGCACAAAACATAATTCGTGCAATTCGTGGCTGTACCATCAAATCTTCTGAGTAATGGTATAACGGTGAACTTACCGGAATTGAAAGGACGGATTTTGAGGAATGGGTTTCCAATATTGCAAGGCAGAATGTTGTTCCTGCTCTGCAGCCTGTCAGTTATACAGTAACAGCAGATAAAAAAAATATCGGTGTAATTGAAATCCCCAAAGGAGCATACAAACCCTATCAGACCATTGACGGAAGATACCGGATACGGGTCGGCTCAACAAACCGTATTGCCACAAAAGAAGAATTAAGCCGCCTGTTTCAGCAGGCGGGATTAGTTCAGTTTGACCTTTCTCCTGTTGACAGAACATCTGTACAGGATCTGGATTCGACCAGATTGCATCAATATTGGTCAAATTATTATGAAATTCCTTATCAGGATTTGGAAGAAAAAGAACAGATCAGTATTCTGCTTAATTCCGACATCATAACCAGTTCAGAAAACAGATTAAATTCCACCATAGGCGGACTGCTGATTTTCGGGAAAAATCCTCAGAGGAGGCTTCCCCAGTCTTCCATTATATTTGCAATATTCAACGGAGATGATATAACAGCCGAACTTTTGGATAAAAAAGAAATTTCAGGAACATTGCCTGACCTGATCGATCATTCTGCGAATCTGGTTGAACTCTATATTCCAAGACCGTCTGTTATCAACGGATTAAAACGGGAAGAGATGATAAATATCCCAAAAAAAGTAATCCGTGAATCTCTTGTCAATGCGGTCTGTCATCGGGATTATTCCATTGCAAATCAGAAAATCACAGTGTATAAATTTTCCGACAGATTTGAAATCACATCTCCGGGGAATTTGCCAAATACTCTGACAGTTGAAAAAATCAGACACGGCAATTCAGCCCCGAGAAATCTTTTTCTGCTGAAATATCTTGATAATTACCGTTATATTGACGGGCTGGGCCGAGGAATTCCCATGATGATAAAAGAAATGGGAGAAAGAGCGGTTTTTGAGGAAATCGGTGATCGGTTCAGAGTGACGCTGAAACTCAGAGGATAAAATAAATGAACGAAATTACCCGAATAAAAAATGCTTATGCAAGGCGTGATTCATCATGCAAAAAATTCTATATTGGTCATGGAAATACCCACAGGCGCATTTTCAGCCTTAAAACAGACTGCTGATGAATTTGCAAAAAATATGCGGATAGCAGCCGCAGCCAAATGGTATGAAAAAGGAATGGTCGCTCAGGAAAAAAGGAGAATTGTATGCTAAATACCATTAAACAGGAAATGATCATTGAAAAAAGCGGTATGACTGAAATCCGTTCTCCTGAACTGAAACCGGGTATGTATGCTGAAATTATTATATTTCTGAAACATACCGGAAAATCGGAATCCAGGTCTCTCAGCAGTATGATCGGATCAGGCAAAGGAGCATTTGAAAAGCCGGAAGATGCAGATAATTTTATCAGAAAAGAGCGTGACAGATGGGATTAGAGCAGATATTACCGGGTTTTCATATCTATCTTGATACAAATATCTTCATCTATGCTTTGGAAGAATATCCTGAATATCTCAAAATACTGACAGATCTGTTCAGGATGATTGATGAAGGTCTGACAAATGACAGACGACTGAAAACATACTCCTGTATCAATACAGTCATTCTTTCTGAGTGCTGATTATGATTCATCCCGGAACTTAAAAAATTCCGTTTGCTCTGCACACATGATCGGAGTATAATCAGAATAAATGCCAAAAACAGAAAGGAAAATCAGACATGGAAACAGCCTGTACAGACAAAACAGTACTTCGTGATTATTTGGTGCAGGAACTTCCAGCCATTCTTGCGGAAGAACCCGAAGTGCGGAACGCGGTTGCAGGAATTTCCCGTGAACGGTTTGCAGACAGGGACAAAACAGATGAGCGGTTTGAACGGATGTTTGAGGAACTTCGCAAAGACCGGGAGTCCAATAACAGAAAATGGGAAGAACAGAACCGGGAGTTCAACAGGAAATGGGAGGAACAGAACCGGCAGTTTAATCAGAAATGGGAAGAAACGAATAAAAGACTCGATGATTCCATGCGGCAGTCAGATGAGCGTTTTGCAGCTATGCTCCAGGAAATAAAGGATATCCGCACCAGACAGGAAAGCTCGGTGGGCGCACTGGGCGCAAGATGGGGCATTGCGGCTGAATCCTCTTTCCGCAATGCGTTGAAGGCGATTCTGGAAAACCGCTTTGATGTTCAGGTCATCAATGTCACGGAATATGACCATGAGGGATTTGTGTTCGGAAGGCCGGATCAGGTGGAACTGGATATCATCATCAGAAACGGGGAGATTCTTGTCTGTGAAATCAAATCCTCCATGAGCCGGTCCGACATGTACACCTTTGAGAAAAAGGTGAGGTTTTATGAAAAACAGCATACGTGCAAAGTCTCGGCCATGATGGTCATATCACCAATGGTTGACAGATATGCGCAGACAGTTGCGCAAAAACTGGGGATTGAGGTGTATTCCTATTCTGAAGATGTGAGATTATAGAAAACAGCATTATCTGAAATAAAAAACAGCACAAGCTTCCAGCTTGTGCCGGGTTTCATGAAAAGGCCGGAAGCATATTGAACAAGCTGGAAGCTTGTTCTACTTTATGGGTTATGAAAAGGCCGGAAGCATATTGAACAAGCTGGAAGCTTGTTCCACTTTACAGGACAAAGACGATGGAAGACAGAATACTGGCGTTTGCACTTCCTGATATTGGTCTGGAAGAGATAAATGAGGTGGTTGACACACTCAAATCCGGGTGGCTGACCACAGGCCCCAAAGCCCAGAGGTTTGAAAAAGAGTTTGCCGCATTTGCAGGTGCATACCATGCTCTTGCTGTCAATTCCGCGACATCCGGACTTCATCTGGCTTTGGATGCCACCGGTATCGGACGGGAGATCAGGTTATTACCACGCCTTATACCTTCACTGCCTCGGCTGAGGTAATCCGTTACATGGGAGCAGATCCGGTATTTGCGGATATTGATGCCAAAACTTTCAATATCGACCTGAATCAACTGGAAGATCAAATCAGAAAACTCCGATCCCGGAATGCACCGGTCAAAGCCATTATTCCGGTTCATTTTGCAGGTCAGGCCTGTGACATGGAAAGCATTCTTTCCCTGGCACGTCAATATGATCTGAAAGTCATAGAAGATGCCGCGCATGCCCTGCCCTGCACGGCTCAGGGCAGAATGATCGGCAGCATCGGTGATGTTACAGTATTCAGTTTTTATGTCACCAAACCCCTTGCCACGGGCGAGGGGGGCATGATAACCACCAATTCCGATGAAATGGAAAAACGCATCAGAACCATGCGCCTTCACGGCATCAACCGTGACATATGGGACAGATACCGATCCAAAAAACCGAACTGGTATTATGAAGTGGTGGCTCCGGGTTTCAAATACAATATGCCGGATCTCATGGCAGCCATAGGCATTCATCAACTGGCAAAAGCATACCGGTTTCAGAAACGGAGACAGGAAATCGCAGATCGCTACACCCGGTCATTTGCAGATCTGCCTTTGAAAACCCCTTTTGTCGCCAATCCTGATGACATTCATTCCTGGCATTTGTATGTCATTCAACTGGAACTGGAAAAACTGAAAATCACCAGAGATGAGTTCATTGAAAAAATGGCGGAAAAAGGCATAGGAACCAGTGTGCATTTTATTCCGCTGCATATTCAGACTTACTGGCGGGATCGTTACGGATTCAGCCCGGAAGATTTTCCTGTTTCCCTGGATTGTTACCGCAGAGCAGTGAGTCTGCCCATCTATACGAAAATGACAGATGGGGATGTGAACCGTGTGACTGCATCAGTCAGAGATATTCTGAAAGAGAGTTAAAAATGATTTCTTACCATCCGCATATCAAAAGGTTTCTGGATATTGTTCTTTCCTTTGCAGCGATTGTGTTTTTTCTTCCGCTTTTTACGGTTGTTTATATTCTTATCCGTCTGGAATTAGAAGGTTCCCCATTTTTCATACAGGAGAGGATCGGAAAAGGCATGACACTGTTTCTCCTGATTAAATTCCGATCCATGCGGATAAAAACCCTGTCTGATAATCAGTTTGAACCCGGACAGAATAATCGGATAACCAGAATCGGCAAAATCCTGCGCAAAACAAAAATTGACGAACTGCCGGAGCTGATTAATATTTTGAAAGGGGAAATGAGCATCATAGGCCCCAGACCTGAGGTTGATCAGTATGTACGGATATATCCTGATGATTTCCGTGAAATCCTGAAAGTCCTGCCCGGGCTTTCGGATTATGCTTCAGTTAAATACCGGAATGAGGAAGAAATTCTCGCGTGTCAGTCTGATCCGGATGAATATTACCGGAAAGTGATTCTCCCGGATAAACTGAATCTGGCAAAAAAATATGCGGAAAATATATCTTTTCAGACAGACTGGCATATCATCATCACCACAGTCAAAACTCTTTTCAGAAAATAAAACCGAAAACAAAGGAGAAGCGGGATATGTTTAATACCGATTCGCTATTGATTCTATACAATACAGAATACAAATCCGGAGGAGTGCAAAAATTAAGCAAAGCGGTTTTCTGCACAGACACTGATCCGGAGGAGTGGAGAAATTAAGCAGAGCGGTTTTCTGCACAGACACTGATCCGGAGGAGTGCAGAAATTAAGCAAAGCGGTTTTCTGCACAGACACTGATCCGGAGGAGTGGAGAAATTAAGCAGAGCGGTTTTCTGCACAGACACTGATCCGGAGGAGTGCAGAAATTAAGCAAAGCGGTTTTCTGCACACGCGGGTAGTGGATCAAATCAGTTGATAATGTCATCCCTCCGGGATTCTGATTTATTTTTTTATCTTTTTCTATAATAATATCAATCCTTTCGGATTTTTACGCTTCGAAGTCAGCGGACAGATCAGCGGATTTGACCCACTGCCAAAACTTTTTTGACAGTCCTCTTACTTAGGTGATTTACAGAAAAGAATATATCAGAAAAGTAGCATCAGCTTCCAGCTTGTGCAATGTGCCTGTGAACTGAACCGGGATATTTATTTTCAGAAATCACCTTATCCGCACTGCGGATAAAAACCTGATGCACAAAAAAACTTGATTTATTCTGCTCCCTGATATATTCTCTCTTCTGTGCAGCGGCAGGGCAGTACCTTGCATTCAGGCCGGCGGATCGCCGTCCATGCTTACAGAAACCATACGCATCACCGGCCCGTTCCTTACTTTACAGTCCTGCCCCCAGTGTGCCGTTTCCGGTATGATATCGGAGATATGAAACAGCACACTGGGGGCGGCCTGTTTGAGTTGAACGGTCCGGTCCCGTGTACAGTACGAAGATGGGCCCTGCCGCTGCCTTCCCACCCTTTTTTCCGGTGCTCTAAGGTTTTTGAATTCTGTGAAAGCTCCGGACTGTTTCAAACCTTCAGCAGATGACAGAGATTATGACAGAAGCAAATCCAGCCGGGATGACCCGTCAGCAGTTGTATGACCGTATCCGCAAAACTTCCAGAGATGAATTTGTTCTCGATGAGATGATCCGTCTGGGGTTCTGGCCTTCGGATCAGGCTGCGCCCTCTCTTCCGGAGCAGATAATCCGCCGCGAGGGTGAGCTGGGCCGTGAACTCACGGAACTTCTGAAAAAACAGCGGAGATATGAAAACCGGGAATTCATGCTGCGGGAAATGCGCAAAAAACGTATGGAAGACTCCCGGCAGAAACAGGCTGAAAACAAAAAACGCAGGGAAGAGGAAAGATTTCAGCGGGCAGGGCAATGGCAGAACCGTAAAGAAAAGGAAATCCTCTGGCTGGGAGCCGGGGTTTCCGGAGGACTGAATCAGCAGGAATCTGACACCCGGCGACTGCAGCAGTATGGTCTGCCTTTTTATGCAAATGCGGAAGAACTTGCCTCTGCTATGGGAATCAGTATTGGTCAGTTGCGCTTTCTGGCCTTTGACCGGAAAACCGCAAAAATCAGTCATTACAAACGCTTTTATATTCCCAAAAAAACAGGGGGCAGGCGCCTGATTTCCGCGCCTATGCCCCGACTGAAAAATGCACAAAGTTTTATTTTGCAAAATATCCTGTCAAAGATTCCCCTTTACCCCTGCGTTCACGGTTTTGTACAAGGGAAATCCATTGTCAGCAATGCAGAACCTCATCTGGGCAGGGATATGGTCATTAATCTGGATCTGAAGGATTTTTTTCCCACTGTCACCTATGCCCGTGTAAAAGGACTGTTCCGCTCTCTGGGATATTCAGAGGCAATTGCCACAGTTTTGGGACTGATCTGCACAGAAGCAGATACCGATGAGGTAATTCTGGACGGGATTTCCTATCATGTGGCTGCTTCCCGGCGGCATCTGCCCCAGGGATCTCCGGCCAGTCCGGCCATATCCAATCTGGTTTGCAGAAAAATGGATCGGCGTCTGCGTGGAGCCGCAGATGCGCTCGGTTTCACCTATACCCGTTATGCTGATGATCTCAGTTTTTCCGCATCCTCCGGTGATACGGACAAAATCAAAAAACTCCTGTGGCAGGTGCGGCAGATTGTCTCTGATGAGGGATTTGCCCTGCATCAGCAAAAACAGCGCATCATGCGCAAAGGAAACCGGCAGGAGGTTACGGGCATTGTGGTCAATGAAAAGCCCGGAATTAACCGTAAATCCATGCGCAGTTTCCGTGCACTGCTTTTTCAGATGGAAAAAGACGGCCCTGAGGGAAAACACTGGAATCAGAGCCGAAATCTTATGCCCGCTGTTCAGGGTTATGCTGCCTATGTGTCAATGGTAAATCCGGAAAAGGGAAAGATTCTGAGGGATCGGATCAAAGGGATTGTGGAAAAATATCCCATCCGGCATGTGGTCAGACACAGAAAAAAAATGGCGGAACCTGAACTGCCTGCCCCCAAAAAACCCTGGTGGAAATTCTGGTAGGATCTCCATGAGCAGCCTGCGGGTTTCAGTGAATGCTTACCTGAAACATGTGTTTGACAGATTTTTGAAATTTGTGAAGATTTGATCCACTGCCGGACAGAGAATCCAAAGTGGAATATGGAAAAAAAAACAGAATTTGTACATTCCCTGTCATACATTCCTTCCCCATACTGCCGAAAAATCAGCGCATTTGATTCCTTAAGATTTTTCCTACCGCAGAATACAGTTCTTGCCCTATTGCTTTTTCCTGTGATATGATGAAATATTATAATACATTTTTTACCGCTTTTCTGTTTATTCTTCAGAACAGGGGATAGAAAAGATTCATGGTTTAAGGTGATTTCCAGAAAAAGAATATCCCGGAAAAGCAACATAAGCTTCCGGCTTATGCCCTGTGCCTGTGAACTGAACCGGGATTTATTTTCAGAAATCACCTAAGTGAATGTGTTTTTGCTCTGTGCATTGCCGGGATAAAACAGAAATAGCGTAAAATTCTGAAACACTGTGAATCAGTTCAGAGCATGGCCTTATAAAATTTCATACAGGAGCAAAGAAGCATATGATGACACAAATGGAACAAAGAATGGAAATACGGGAAAAACCGGCAGGGGACAATGGAAACGGGGAACAGATTCCAAGAAATATCTTTGAAAAACTTCCCACCCCTGTGATAGGTGTAAATGCGGACCAAAGCATCATAATGGTCAACCGAAAGGCCCAGACTCTGTCCGTAGATTCCCTTCCCATTGAGACAGGAAAAAAACTGTTTGAATATTTTCCGGATCATATCACAGGAAGAGTCAGTCTTTCCATCCATACCAATACGGTGCGGACGGTTGAGAAATGTCCTTTTGAGGGAATCCTCTACAACCTTGACTGCATTCCTTTTTCCGACAGCGGACAGGTCAGGGGCGGTCTGATGGTTTTCCGGCCTATATGATCCTTATATTCTGCTATTCTGCAAAAAAAGCGGGTTACATGCGTAACCCGCCCCAATCCAAACCAGTGCTTTGTCATGTGAGTTTAACCGCAAAGGACACAAAGTCAGCAGACAGAAAATTTTCCGGATGAGTGCAAAAATTGTATTTTCCGCACTCCGGCAACCGTTCTGAAACCAGTCTGCGGAAAACTTTTCGATCTGCTGATGATGACATTGTCCTTCCTCCCGGATTTCTGATAAAAAAACTCAAGTTGCCAGTTATAAAAAATCGTAACGATTTCAAGTGGCAGATTTTTATGCAGAAAACAGATAAAATTTATAACCTTTTGTTTTGACAATATTTTAAAAGATTAAACCCCTTTATAACTGGCAACTTGGGTTAAAAAAACAAATATACAATTGACTTTTTTTTCATTAAAGTGCAATAAGCAGCAGGTCTTCGGGTTTCATATCCATAAGTACCGATTCTCCATTGAACTGAAGCTGATCCGGAGGAGTGCAAAAATTAAGCAAAGCGGTTTTTTGCACTCCATCAACAGCGGAAAAACTGACGGTATTGTATAAAATCAATGGAGAACCGGTAAGTAAGGTTTCATAAATTTTCTGGCATAAAATTTTCAGAAAAACCTGATTTTTCGGAAAAATCAGGTTTTTTGAATACACGAAAATTTTTGTTTGCCTACTTATAAGAATTGAATTCAGTAATGGAAAAACTGTGTCCGGACAGACCTGATTCCGAAACAGAGAATGATGGGAAACAATATTCGATGGGAGAGTAAATCTGAAATGGAATTTGTGATTGTGACTGGGGCTTCGCTTCTGGTTTCAGCACTGACACTGTACTCAGGGTTTGGGCTGGGAACCCTTCTTATGCCGGTCTTTGCCCTTTTTTTTCCTGTGGAAATGGCTGTGGCAGGTACTGCCATTGTTCATGGTGCAAACAATGTTTTCAAAATCGCTGTGGTTGGCAGACATGCGGATCGGACACTGGTTATTGCATTCGGTGTTCCCGCTATTATAGCTGCTTTTGCCGGGGCTGGTGCGCTGGGATATGTGTCGCATCTTGGAGAAATCGCCAGATATTCGCTCGGCCCTGTTACTGCCGTGATTACGCCGATCAAACTTCTCATGGCAGTGATGATGTTTATTTTCGCACTTTTTGAACTCCTGCCGCGTTTCCGGGAACTCAGATTTGAGCGCAAATATCTGTTCATTGGCGGAATTCTTTCGGGTTTCTTCGGCGGATTTTCCGGGCATCAGGGAGCACTCCGCTCCGCGTTTCTTGCAAAAACAGATATTTCCACACAGGCATTTGTCGGAACCAATGCTCTTATCGGTTTCATGGTGGATATGGCGCGGATAGCGACTTACGCAGCCATGTTTCTGGCAGTCAGAAGCAGCAATCCATTCCATGCGGATCAGTGGGCTTTGATTGTCACCGGAATTTTTTCAGCCCTTGCAGGTGTAATGATCGGCAAAAATTTTCTGCACAAAGTGACCATGAGCACAGTTCAGACCCTCACCGGCATTCTTCTGCTTGGGATCTCTCTGGCACTTGGTTCAGGGATTGTGTGAGCATTTACGGATTTCAAAATCAGAAAAATTCCCGGACATCCTTTCAGGACTGTTTAAAAGCATACGTGGAACAATATGAAAAAACAGCAAAAAATGACCCGTTCCGAAAACATGTCCCGGATACGGAGCACGAACACCAAACCCGAACTTTTGCTGCGCAAGGCACTGTGGGCCAGAGGATTGCGCTACCGTGTTCATTCTGATCTTCCGGGACGGCCGGATCTGGTATTTTCCCAGGCCCGTGCTGTGGTATTTGTGGATGGATGTTTCTGGCACGGCTGTCCCCTTCATTATTCTGCACCCAAAACCAGATGGGATTTCTGGAAGGACAAACTGCGGCGCAATGTTCTCCGGGATATGGAAGTTGATGATGAACTGAGTGCAATGGGCTGGAAGATTGTGCGCATATGGGAACATGAACTGAAATATATAGATGAAATCACAGAAAAAATTTCCGGTCATATTCACGGGAATCAGTCCGAAGTAATGTATAAAACAGAACCTTCTTCCGAAATGCGTGTTGGAGAACCGCTTTCCGTGTATGGAAAACCCGCAGATGAACAGCGGATATGCCCATGCGGCAGCAGGGATCTCCGGGTTTTGGAAGTCAGCGGTCCCGGATCTCTGAATATCAGTTCCAAAAACAGGGCGGACAGTGCTGAGTTCATCTGCCGGAAATGCAGAAACCGGTTTCACGCGCAGATTTTTTAACATCATGGGACTATACCATTACTTGAAACATTTCGGTTGTAAAATACCGCATTCGAAAGGTTTGCATCAGCAGAGTTTATAAAAATTTTTACAGTTCAAAAAGCCACGAATACCACGAATCTGCACGAATGCACAAACCATAATTCGTGTCATTCGTGCAATTCGTGGCTGTACCATCAAATCTTCTGAGTAATGGTATATACCAAATTGGGTAATGGGTCAAATCCGTTGATCTGAGCCTGACACCGATGCCGGAAAAATCCGTAAGGATTGAAATTATTATAGAAAAAAAATTGAAAAAAACAAATCAGAATCCCGTAAGGGATGACATTATCAACCGGTTTTACCCACTGGCGGAATTTGCCTGATAAACTTCCGGAATGCAAAAATACAATTTCTGCACTCCTCCGGAAAATTTATGAATTGGGAAAAAATGAAAAAAGAAATCTGGATACAGGCCGGATGGCTGATAGACGGAAGCGGTGGGCCGGTTCGGGAAAATGTTCTTCTGCATATTGCAGACGGAACTGTCCGGGAAATCAGAAACCTGACAGAAGCAGATAAAAATCTGCCGGAAATGCTGAATCTGTCAGACTGCACCCTTGTGCCCGGTCTGATTGACAGTCATCTGCATCTGTTTATGTCAGGAACCGGTGATTTGGCAGTCCGTGAAAAGCAGTTGAATGCAGGGTTTGAGGAAATGAAACCGGTTATATCCGGTCATCTGGAGCAACTGCTGGGCTGGGGCGTGCTTGCTGTCCGGGATGGGGGGGATTATGCAGGTCATTGTCTGCAATACCGGAATCTTTATGGGGATAAAATGCCTGTCCGTATCATGGCCCCAGGCAGAGCCTGGCGCAAAGATGGGAGATACGGACGTCTTATCGGCAGACCTCCGGGAAAAGGGAGAAGTCTTGCTGAGGCCATTGCCGCAGAATCCGCGGGGATCGATCATGTGAAAATCGTGCAGTCCGGAATCAACAGCCTCAAAGAGTTCGGAAAACAGACGCCTCCCCAGTTTGATTTGGATGAACTGGCGCTGGCCGTGGCTGTGGCCCATAGCCTGGGACTGAAAGTCATGGTGCATTGCAATGGAAATCTGCCTGTGGCCTCTGCCATACAAGCCGGATGTGATTCTGTGGAACACGGTTTCTTTATGGGAACCGAAAACCTCAGACGCATGGCTGACAGGGGCGTGTTCTGGGTTCCCACAGCCATTACCATGAAAGCCTATTCAGAACATCTGGCTCCGGCCAGTCCGGAGGCAGAGATTGCCCGGAGAACTTACCTGCATCAGGCAGAGCAGATCGCTTTGGCAAAAGAACTGGGCGTTTCCATTGCCCTGGGCACAGACGCGGGAAGTCTGGGGGTTTTTCACGGTCTGTCTGTAAGGGAAGAACTGAAAATACTGATACAGTCCGGTTTTTCCGTATCCGAAGCTGTGAAATGCGCCACATGGAATGGTGCCGAACTGCTGGGGATTTCCGCTGAGGCAGGCAGAATAGCTGCCGGATATCCTGCCATATTTCTTGCGGTAAAGGGAAAACCTTCTGACTTGCCGGAAAATCTGAAACAGGTTCGGATTTTCAGAAAACAGGGATTTCTGTAAGTAACGGATCTTTGCCATTTTTGCCCCGCCTAAGCCTGTCACCCTGAAAAAAAAATTTTGCACGCATATTTTTTTTGTAACCTTTTCTGTATCCCTGCGACTATACCTCACGAAGGCAGAAATGCCGATATAAAACCATTCACAAAAAGGAGAAAAAAATGAAAGTCAGAAAACTTGTCATCACGACAGTGGTATTTGCCATGATCTTTGGCGGTGCTGCAATGGCAGCAGCAAAAGGACAGGGACGCGGCAACTGCGGAGGAAAGGGCATGGGCGGAGCCGGATGTCCGGGATTGCAGGACGGCGGCATGGGCGGAGGCATGGGAATGCGTTTTCTTCAGTCCCTGAATCTTACCGATGAGCAGAAAACAAAGGTGCGTGAGATTCTCAAAAGCCATCTGGATGAGATCAAAGCCAAAAAGCAGACTGTGATTGATGCCAGACAGAATATGGCACAGGTAATTCACGGCGCAAATCCCACAGAGGAAAATGTGCGGGCAGCGCATAAAACAGTGGCAGCCGCACAGGAAGAGGCAACTGTTCTTCGTGTCAAAATTATGAACGAAGTCAAACTGGTGCTGACTGATGCACAGAAAGCGGAAATGGAAAAAAACCGTGCTGAAATGATGGAAAGAATGAAAACACGGTTTGAGCAGAAATGCGACAGAATGGAAGACTGGATTGACGGATCGGATGCGTAATTAATCCTTACGGAGTGCGGGAGCCCGGCTTCCGCACTCCTTATCCTTTTCCGGAAATCTGCATACAAACAATGGAAAACATCTGTCACACATCCGCGGCTGACGATCCTGCAGTCATCGAAAGAGTGATACAGGGAGATGTCAACGCATTTGAAATCCTTCTCCGAAAATACGAATCCACTGTACTGCGGATCGTAAAACGGCATATTCCCTTTGATTCTGTCGAAGAAACTGCCCAGGATGTGTTTATACGCGCATATCAGGCACTTCCGGGGCTGAAAAAAAAAGCTGATTTCAGAAACTGGCTGTCTGCCATTGCCGTAAGAACCTGTTATGATTTCTGGCGGAAAAAATACAGAAATCAGGAAGTTCCCATGAGTACACTCAGTGAGGCCCAGCAGGAACGCATAGAAATTCTTCTTTCCGGCCAGGCTGCTGAGGATTGTGAAGATGCGGGACGCAGAAAAGAGGCCGGGGAGCTGCTGGACTGGGCATTGGCCCAGTTGTCACCTGAAGACAGAATGGTGACAGAACTGGTTTATTTGGAAGGACTTTCCGGACAGGAGGCCGCGCAAATGCTGGGCTGGACCGTTGCAAATGTGAAAATCCGATCTTTCCGCGCGCGGAAAAAACTCCGCACCATGTTGAGCAGAAAATTCGGGAAAAAGGAAACACAGTCATGAAAATCAATGAAGAAAAACTGCTGAAAGTGATGGCCGCAGCCCGAAAGCAGAGAGAGCTGGCTGTAATTCCGGACGGATGGCAGATCAAAACCATGCGCGGGATTCGGGCATTGGAGCCGCTCAATGCAAAGATATTTGATCTGGCCCTCTTTAACCGATTTGTCTGGCGTTTTGCAGCCACAGCCTGTGTTCTGGTGATTCTTCTGTCTGTTTATGCGTTTCAGTCTGATTTTCAGACCGAATATGAACTGGCCCGGATGTTTGTGAGTGATCCACTGGGTTTCGGCCTGGTGCAGTCTTTTGACATATTATAGGCGGAATATCTGAAAAATGAATAAATTCAAAATAATATCTGGCATACTTCTGGTTTTTCTTCTCGGGGGAATTACCGGATCTCTGGCTACATCCATATACATGGGAAACAGATTCCGCACAATCATGCAGGGGCCTCCTGCTTTTCTGATACCGAAATTTATCAGCAGACTTGAACGGGAACTGGATCTGAGTGCGGAACAGAAGGTGCAGATACGGAAAATTTCAGCAGAACTTCGGGAAGAACTGAATGAATTCATGGAAAAAAACCGTCCTCAGGCAGAAGAAATCCTTGATCGTCATATCAGCAGTATCAAATCTGTGCTGCAACCGGATCAGCAGGAAAAAATGGAAGGAATCCGGGAAAAGATGAAACAGCGGTGGATGCGGCATGGGCATGGCAGAAACCGGGGAATGAATCCCGAACCGATACTGTCCGACCTGCGGGAACGGCTTGGTCTCAGTGAGGAACAGATGCGGCAGATCCGACCGCTTATCCGGGAGAACATCCGTAAGCAGCGGGAAATGTGCGGAAAGGGCGGGCCGGAAGGTTCGCTTCCATTGCCCGAAGACAGGTGGGCGTATGATCCGGAAATGGAAAAACACATGGAGAAAATTCTGACACAGGAACAGATGAGACGGTTCAGAGAGGATATGAATGAAAATTGTCAGAAGTAAAACGCTTTTCAGTTAAAACAGCAAAGCCCGCGAATCTTCGCGGGCTTTTTTTTGCTCCTCACACAGTCCTATTTGTCCTTATCTTCCATACCGTGTGCAGTCTTGAATTCATGCCATTCCTCATGGCTGAGAGAACCGCTTTTGTCCAGGTCTATGGCATTGAACACAGTCTCCTCCCCTTTGGGAAAAAATGCTTTGAATTCATACATGCTTACAGCATCATCGCTGTTTTTGTCCATATCCGGGAAATGGGCATTATAAGGCGCAGGATCCGGCAAATTGGCATCATGGTATTTTGCCCCCTGATGTCCCCCGTTCGGGCCTGCCATTCCGTGTGCTGCTTTGAAAGTATGCCATTCCTCCTGACTGATGGAACCGTCCTTTCCGGTATCCAGCATGTCAAACACCTTTTTTTCCGTCTTGGGAAAATGTGCGCTGTATTCCTCCCAGTTCAAACTCCCGTTTCCGTCTTTGTCAATGTCTTTGAAATGAACCTTGTACCCGCTTAGACCTGCTCCCATCTCCATGCCTTTGTGATACGAATCGCCTTTTCCCTGCCCCGGAGGACATTCTTCAGCATAAGTCACAGATCCAAAAACCAAAACTGCGGCCAAACCCACAACAGTGCTTATCTTTTTCATTGTGATTCCTTTCTTTGTCTTCAATGAGTGAAAATAGTGTACAGACAATTTCCCCAAATTCTAAATATAGTCTCTTTCTGTCCTGCGTCAATCATGCAGACAGTTTTTTTCTTTCCCGTCTTATAAAAAGGCAAACCTGGAGAGAATATCTTTTATTTCCTGTTGATTAATTTTACTTTGTCAAACTGGCCTGAACTGTCACTCTGCCTGTTTTTTTCAAAGAGGTTAAACAGGAAGCATCCAAAAATAAAGGCAACTGTTCAGTTTGAACAGATAAATTCAGCAGATCGAAAATTTTCCGGACGAGTGCAAAAATTGTATTTTCTGCACTGCGGAACAGAAGTGAAACAGAGTTTTTGCCAGTAAGTCATGCAAAATACAATTTTTGCACTTTGGAAACCGTTCTGAAACAAATCTGCGGAAAATTTTTAGATCTGCTGGAATTGACAAGATAAAATTAATCATCAAAAAATGATGCTCTGTTCAAAAATGTTTCCAAATTTTGTTGTTTCCTGTATTTCCCCTGTTTGCTGCATATATATTTTTATTTGGGTTATTTTGTTTATAAACAGATATTTAAAATAAAATCAACAAAATTTGGAGGTAAATAAAATCTGATATATTTCTAATTATATCAAATCATTATTTTTTTATTTAATATAATCAGATTTTTACTTACAGACAAGTCAGGAGTTAATTTTTTATTTATAAAAATCAGAATATTATATATCTTTCAAAATAACTGTAAAGAAAAAATATATAATGGCACAGTGTTTGCATATGAATGAAACAGAAATCCTAATCAACCATATATTTATTTCATATTATACTGATCCAATTTTGGTTTTCTTTGGCACGGAAATTGCGTATGCGCCAAAACAGTTTTTTCAGCCCGTCTGCGGGCTTTTTCAGGCCAAAAACAGATGATTTCCCGGCCGGACTGTCAAGCAAAAAACATGCCAGATAAAACCAAAATTGGATCAGTATACATCAAGAGAACGAGAGAACGAACGAGAGAACGGAGGAAAAAAAATGAAACACTTATTTAAAAAAATGGCAATGGCTGCTGTATCGCTCACTTTCTTATATGGAAATGCAGCCGCTCTCAGTCTGGGAACGGATATTACCATCAGTGACAAAAACGCTGAAGGCACAGGATGGTATTCCAACAGGGAGGATCAGGAAGTGGAACCGGGCATGGTGGCAAAGCAGATATGGGATTTGGAAGGTTTTTTTCTGTATGGAACGATTCTGAGTATGGTAGGCGGATATAATTTTAAAGATGGTGTGGATGGATATAAGTCCGGAGATATATTCATTGATACTGACGGGAATGCGGTTTTTGGAGATATTCATGGAAAAGCCGATGGAAATATATCCGTAACAAATACCTTTGGATATGATTATGCACTGGATCTCAATTTTGACAATTTTACATATAATATTATAAAATTGGACAGTTCTGCATCTGTACTTACTTCTTATTACAAACAGAATCAGGGATCAAATCCCTGGAAGTATGCTTCCGGCGGCGAACTGATTGCAGAAAATATCGCGTTTGAATATCTCACTGGATTAACTGATTCTGATGCCGGCTTCACAGGTGGTTTGCACAATGCTGCAAGCGGTTTTGATCTCTCTTTTCTTGCCGGAAAAAATTTTACCGCACATTATACAATGGGATGCGGAAATGACAATCTTATGGGACAGGGCACTGTACCGACTCCCGAACCGGCCACAATGTTTCTGCTGGGAACCGGCCTGATTGGACTGGGCGGTATGGGAAGAAAGAAAATCTTTAAGAAATAATCTGTTAATGATACAGGGGGGCATCCTGGTTCATATAATCCCGAAGAGTGAAATCTGTCACTCTCCGGGATTTTGTTTTATTGTGAAAAAATCAGCAATGAAAATTTATACGGAATCCGGGTCCCTGTTTTCCGGGCTGACCGGCTCCTGATTAATGATTTCAATCCTTTCCGCATTCTGAAACCCTCTGGGCAGTTTCCTGCCCCTGCGGCCCCGTTCCCCCATGAATTCTGACAGACTGTCCCCGCTCAGGCGCATACCCCGTTTTCCCGCGTGAATCAGCACGGTTGCATCAGGCGGCAGAACCGTCATGAGTTTGACATATTCCTGACGTTTTTTCACTCTTTCCGGTGAAATCTGAATAATTTTGTTGCCCTTGCCTTTGGGCAGTTCCGGCAATGCGGAAACCGGAATAATCAGCATATGTCCTTCAGTGCTGAGAGATAGCAGCAGTTCTTTTTCCGGATCATGCAGCACCAGGGGAAGCAGCGGTTCCGCTCCTTCCGGCACAGTCAGCAGGGCCTTTCCTTTGGTGTTTTTGGTGATAAGATTGGAAAATTCCGTGACAAAACCGTAACCTGCATCACTGGCAAACAGAATTTTCTGCTCCGGTTCTGCCATGAGAACCGAGATAAAACGGACTTCTTCCGGAATACTCAGGCGTCCGCTCAGAGGTTCGCCCTGTCCCCGTGCCGAGGGCAGTTCATGCGCAGGCAGCGCATAAGTGCGTCCTGCGGTGTCAAAAAACACGGCAGACTGGGTGCTTTTTCCATTGACAGCGCAGAGAAACGCGTCCCCGGCCTTGTAATTCAGGGAGGCAGGGTCAATATTATGACCTTTGGCAGCACGTACCCATCCGC
Source organism: uncultured Desulfobacterales bacterium (assembly GCA_964534335.1). GTDB lineage: Bacteria > Desulfobacterota > Desulfobacteria > Desulfobacterales > Desulfococcaceae > JAABRU01. Next base: position 12,708 of record CAZHPS010000014.1, on the reverse strand, counting down.
CTTCGGACAGAATCACTGTGACCAGTTCCGCAGGCGTGAGATCCGTTTTTTTCATGGCCTTTGCCTCTTCCCGGACAACGATACAGGTTCTGCGTTCATCCCCGTATTTTGCGGCATCTTCCCGGAGTTCCTTTTTGATCAGACTTTTCAGGCGCAGTTCTGAACCCAGAATTTTTCTGATCTGGCTCCCCTCTTTTTCCAATTCCTGCTTTTCCCCGCGCAGTTTTATTTCTTCCAATGTTGCCAGTTGGCGCAGACGGATTTGCAGAATGGCATCAGCCTGCAGTTCACTCAGATCAAATTTTTGCATCAGCACAGCTTTGGGATCATCACTTTCCCGGATAATGCGGATCACTTCATCCAAATGCACATAGGCCGTAAGCAGTCCTTCCAGCAGATGCACACGTTCCTCAATTTTGCTCAGCCGGAATTCCAGCCGCCTTGTCACAGTCTGTCTGCGGAACAGGAGCCACTGGTTCAGCATTTCCGCCAGTCCCAAACTTTGGGGTTTGCGGTTAAGACCAATGACATTCATATTGACCCGGAGCGTTTTTTCCAAATCCGTAGTCGCGAGCAGATGACTCATCAGCGCGTCCCTGTCCACGCGATTGGATTTGGGTGTGATAAGAATGCGCACAGGTTCATCCTGATCCGAGAGATCCCGTATATCCGAGATAAGAGGCAGTTTTTTTTCAGCCATCTGCGCTGCAATCTGTTCAATGATTTTTTCCGGAGACACCTGATAAGGCAGCGCAGTGATCACAATATCCCCGTTTTCCGTTTCATACACAGCCCGCATCCGAATCCCCCCCTGACCAGTGCGGTACATACTGAGGATTTCCTCTTTGGGAGTGATAATTTCCGCACCGGTGGGGAAATCCGGGCCATGCACAATTTCACAGATTTCTTCGATTGTGGCCTGTGGATGATCAGTCAGATAAATGCAGGCATCTGCAATTTCTTTCAGATTATGGGGCGGAATATCCGTAGCCATGCCCACTGCAATTCCAGTGGTTCCATTGAGGAGTATATTGGGCAGCCGTGCAGGCAACGTGTCCGGTTCTTTGAGCGTGCCGTCAAAATTGGGAATCCAGTTCACAGTTCCCATTGCCAGTTCAGACAGAAATATATCCGAATATGGGGAAAGCCGGGCCTCGGTATAACGCATGGCTGCGAATTCTTTGGGAGAAGCCACAGAACCCCAGTTGCCCTGGCCGTCAATCAGAGAATAGCGGTAGGAAAAATTCTGGGCCATCAATACCATTGCTTCGTAACACGCGCTGTCACCGTGGGGATGGTATTTGCCCAGCACATCGCCCACTGTGCGTGCGGATTTTTTGTGCTTGGCTGTATTGCGCAAACCCAGTTCACTCATGGCATACACAATGCGGCGCTGCACAGGTTTGAGCCCGTCACCGATAAAAGGCAGCGCACGATCAGTTACCACATACATGGCATAATTCAGATACGAAGGCCGGACAAAATCCCCCAGCGGAACCTGTTCAATCCCTTCGTAGGAAATGATTTCATTGTCAAACATTTGTGTGTTCTCCGTGTGATGATAAAGAGTTGTGAGAGTGGCAGATTAAAAATCAAGAGGACTTTTTGTCTCTTTGATTGTCCTGCTTTTGACTGCATGGGTGTAACTCATTTTGGTTATTAACGAAACTTTCTCTTTCAGAAGAATTTCAAAATCTGTCTGAATTTCCGGAGGAATCTGAATCATTTTTTTCTCTTGACTTTCAGAATAAAAGTTTGTAATGAAATATACATCTCAATTTCAGAATATTCTGAAATCTGTTTTATTTCTGTCATGTTACCTTACAGACTGCCGGATTGCAAGTCAAAAAATCTGAAAGGCAGGAATTCCGCACCCGATGAAAACACGCCTGACACTCAGACCGGGTCAGAAGGGAACCGGAAAACTTGCCAAACTTTACGGAGACCGCCTGTTCCGTGTGCGGTACCGTTATGATGAAAAAACAGGGAAACGGTTCAAAACGGTGGAACTGATTGTTGAGGAAATTGACTGGGAACCTCCGGAAAGCGGCATTTCAGGTGACACAATTGTGGGAATACAGGTTGACTATGGCGAAAAAGACCTGCAGAACAGTGTAAGAAAAGCAGGCGGAGTGTGGGACAGGGAACAGAAGCTGTGGCATCTGCGGTATGAGAAGGTTCTGGAGCTGGGACTCACAGATCGGATTATGCAGACGGACATTCCGGAAAGATCGTGAAACCGGGACAGTTCCTGACAGATGATCGGAGACAGGCAGTAAAAGCATATAGTACTATATACCTACGGATTTTCTGAAAACATATATATCTATATGCTGTGATGGCATATAGATATATATGCAAGCATATATATCTATATACATAAAATGCGGACATGGGGTCCGTATAATCACTGGTTATGCCCTTTAAACAAAAGGAGTTTCGCATGGGAAGTATTGAGTACCACCTGAGAGAATTAGAAATTGCGTTGAACACAAATGATGATCGAAGAATTCTACCTAATCTGTCAGATTCCGAAGAGGTCATTTTAGATATAGGCTGTGGCATCGGCCAGACATTTATAGCGCTGAATTGCACTGACAGGGTTTGCATCGGAATTGATGTTGATCAAGAAGCAATAACATATGGGATGAAAAATTATGGAAATAAAATCCAATTTATTCTTTCTGATGCTAAACGAATACCAATGCCGTCGAATACATTCAACCTTGTGTTTAGCCGAGTATCCCTTCCATATACAAATATTCCTAAAGTAATAAAAGAAGTAAAACGTATTTTAAAGAAAGATGGGAGAGTATGGATGACGTTGCACGACAGAAATATGGCATACAAGTATCTCAAAGAATCAATAAATTCTCGACTTAATATAAAACGGTTGGTTCATGTAGTCTATATACTGATGAATGGGTATATTCTGAAGTATTTTGGAATTGTTTTGCCATTCATAAATGGAAGATATGAGAGTTGGCAAGATACTTCTGCTATGAGGGAACTGCTGTTGCGTAACGGCTTTGAAGTTAAAGACTATAAAGTTGGTAAGCACAGAGTTATTGAAGGGTCTCTCAAATTATAGATAGAGTCAAGCATAACAAAATTCAGCGGACGGCGAAAACGCCGTCGGGCAGAAAAAACAGGTTTGGGCAAGGGTGGATAGCTCTTACGGAAGAAATCAGAAAACGGGCGAATGATCTGGAAAAATTCGGATTAAGAGGAGTTGATGCTTTGCATCTGGCTTCTGCGGAAGCATCTGATGTCGATTTCTTCCGCACCTGTGATGACGAAATTATTAAGGGCAAAGTCAAAGAACAAAGGCATAACCACTCATTCAAGCGGACACGGCTATCGCCGTGCCGCTTAATTCATTGTTAGGTAACGTGATATTTATATAAAAATAAGTAAGTAATATATGGAAAAAGAAATACAGGTTTTTATTTCATATGCAAAAGAAGATTTAGAAATTGCAGAACGTCTTTATTATGATTTGACAAATGCGGGGATAACTGCATGGATAGATACAAAATATTTAGTTCCTGGTAGAAATTGGCGTTCAGCAATAAATAACGCAATAAAAACATCTAATTTTTTTATAGCTCTTATTTCAAAAAGTTCTGTTAATAAAGTCGGATTTGTCCAAAAAGAATTAAAGATCGCATTAGATCTGCTTGATGAATATCCTCTTAATAAAACATACATAATTCCAGTTAGAATTGATGAAATAATACCATTAGATATTAGAATTAAAGATATTCAGTGGGTTGATTTGTTTGCAGATTATAAAAATGCAATAAAAAAATATTTCATGCTGTTATTTCAGAAGAGAATCCTATTATTGAGGATACAATAATATCTTCATACACAGAATCTCGCTATTTTTTATGCAGTTATACTAGGGCGTTAGAGTATCATGAACCAGCTTATTATGAGGCATCAAGTTATCTTAATTATAGTGAAGATATAATCAAATCCCATATTAATAATATCAATAAGTTGTATAAAACTAATTCATACAAATGTAAATTCTGTGGAATACTTTTAGATAAATATTATGATGAAATTAATAATTCAGAAGAATACAGTTAGATACAAAGAAATAGTAATAGAACAATAAATTTTTGTAAGAAATGTGGATGGTGGTATGGTTATTTTTATGCTGATAATGTATTAACTAAATGTATTCCTGAAGGTCAGATTGCTGAAATGCACAGGGAAGCAATATTAAAATATTATGAAATGAATGACGCAAATACACCAATTAATGATTTAAAAATATTCATAAGAAACAAACCTGATAGCATAATTCACTTAAATGAATCAAGATTTAAGGAATTAGTTCGTGATGTTTTTAAGAATTATTATGATTGTGAAATTGAACATGTTGGTGGTCCAAATGAAAAAGGTTCTGATCTATTTTTGATTAACTCCAATAATCCAAAATTGTTACAAATTAAAAGATATTCATCACTTGGTCTTATAGAAGACATTAAACCTGTTAAAGAATTGGTAGGAAGTCTAATACTAAATAAAATTAATAATGGAATATTAGTAACTTCTGCTGAAACATTTTCCAATTCAGCAATTGAGATAACTAAATCAGGTGCTTTAGAAGAACATAAAATTGAACTTACTTTAATGGATAGAGATAATTTTTTGAAAATGTTAAAAATAAAGACGGTTAATTTAGAAGATTATTGGAATAAAATAGGTCATCTTTCGTTTTGAAAAAGTTACCTAACCAGTCATTCAACCGGACAGGGCTATCGACCTGCCGGTTAATTCGCTGTTACGCCCTCCGGGGCATCGGGAAGTCACTCCCCCGGCCCAAGTGAGTGACCGAGCAGAAGAGCGCCCGACTCTTCGGGCCGACACAGTCGTGGACTGAGCGTGCGGGCGAACCAGTCGCTCGAGCGGACATCGCACGCCGGGACATAAGGCGCCTGTCGGGATATCACAGAAGGCGTGCTCGCCGCTCAGCTCCACGTTAGGCAAAAAAGCCCAAAGGATATAATTGAATATGAAGAAAAAGCATTCACACAGAGTCAAGATAGGAATAGCTCCTCTTGAATATGAATATAAAGTTGAGTCTGAATCGGAAGATAATCAGAAACCGAGCATTAAATTTTTATCTCCAAGAGATGGTGAAGCAATCATACCGAAAAATAATGAACCACTTACAATTAGAAGACCTGTCAGCGGTGAAGTTACAGGTTTTCAAAGGCGAGACACAGAAGAATTTCAATTTGTTGTAGAAATATTCATTAAAACAGATAAATGGTATGAGCAGGGAACTGTAAGAATTGAAAATAACGGTCAATGGAAACTTGATAATGCCTATTTCGGTGGAAAAAAAATATCATCAGGGCTGTTTTAAAAGATAAATTTGATAAAGAATATATAAGAACAGAGATTGTTGTTAAAATAGACAGATAAATCAATGAATGACTGATGTTACGCCGAATCGTCATACCGACGAAAGTCGGTATCCAGAATCGGTTGAAATTACTGGATTCCGGCTTTCTCCGGAATGACAGTCAAAGAGAATAACTGCCTGATTTTTGGAAAGGCTGCGTAACATCACTGAATGAAATGAAAAATGAGAAATCAAATATGATTGTGTATTTGGATAACTGCTGCTTCAACAGACCTTATGATGATCAGTCTCAGCTTAGGATAAAACTGGAAACTGAGGCAAAAATAAGAATACAGGATGATATTTTAAATGAGAATATTCAGCTTGTCTGGTCTTATATTCTTGAATATGAAAATAACAGGAATCCTTTTGAGGAGAGGAGACGAGCCATTGATAAATGGAAAAATAATTCCTGTGCAGATATAGATGAAAATGAACATATTATCAAAAATGCCAAAAAATTCAGACAAGTTGGCCTTAAAACCAAAGATTCTCTCCACATCGCATGTGCTGTTTTTGCAAAATGTGATTATTTCCTGACGACAGATGACAAGATTTTAAGCAAATCAGGACTGGTTAATGAAGTTAAGATAACTGATCCGATAGGATTTATAAAAGAGGTATACAAATGATAACAGATACAGAAATAAAAATACAGGGTTTCCATATTTTGATGGAATATTTGGGAGAAATCGGACTTGAGAGATTTATATCTCTCATTCAGAGAGAACCTTTTGATTATACAAAATGGCAGAGAGAATTATGGACTGACAAATCTGTTGATGAATTAAGCGCAGAAGCAATGAATTTTAGAATAAAAATCAAAGCATTAGAGAAATAAGGATAGCCTAACCAAGCGGTCAAGCGGACGGCGGGAAAAGCCCGCCGCCGCTGAGCTTATTGTTAGCAACAAGGAGAATAAAAAATAAATATTGAGACAAGACAACCATATTCTGTAAATGTGATATGCAGGAATACTCCAGCATTTAAAGAGATTGAATCAGTTAATATTACTATGTAATCTTCATAATAATCTATATATTCATGGCATAGTTAGGTTTTATATTATACCCATATGCTATATCAGGCTCTTATGAAGATGAAGTGTACGGATGGGAGTTAGTTATTGGTGGAATACTATGGTGGATAGTCGTTCCCGTAGCATTTTGCCGTGCTGTTTGGAAATTTTTATTTTCGAAATTTTAGAGAGATTGAGTCCAATTAATGCTTTTCAGAGTAACGTCAGAAAGAAAAAATAAATGGCAAAACTGACTGATATTACTAAAATAATATCGCTGACTATGATATTGAATACAGAATACATGCCACCCGTCGCATGTTTCAAAGAGATATTCATGAAAATGATATTGAACACATTCTTACAAATGGAGAAATCATTGAAAGGTATGATGAGGATTTTCCTTTACCGAGTATGCTCATAAATGGGCTGACATCCAAAAAGAGACCATTACATTTGGTGTTAAGTGTGAACCATTCAGAGCAGAAAGTAATAATAATAACATCTTATGAGCCTGATTCCTTAAAATGGTCAGACAATTTCTCAAGGAGACTAAAATGAAATGTGCAATTTGTCGCAATGGCATGACAGAGAACGGTTATGCAACTGTTATTTTGGAAAAAGATCATATGACGTTGGTTTTTAAGAAAGTGCCTGCACAGATATGCAGTAACTGTGGAGAGGAATATATTTCATCGGAAGTTAACAAAACTTTGTTACGCCATGCAAGAGAAGAGATGAAGCGGGGTATCACACTTGAAATGCTCAGTTTTGCACTGGCTGCATGATATAGAATATCCAGAATCTTCTTTGTTAAAGAATATAACACAGGAGTCACAGGAGTTGCTAACCAGTCGTTCAACCGGACGGGCTATCGCCCGCCGGTTAGCTCGTTGTTCGCCCTCCGGGGCATCGGGAAGTCACTCCCCCGGTCCAAGTGAGTGACCGAGCAGAAGAGTGCCCGACTCTTCGGGCCGACACAGTCGTAGACTGAGCGGGCGGCGGGCGAACTAGCCGCTGGAGCGGATGTCACACGCCGGACGTACATCGCCTGGCGGGACATTTATGAAAGGCGTGCTCGCCGCTCAGCTCCACGTTATGTGTTTAAAAAAATATGTAAAATGAATGCCGTGTGCAACTTTCTGGGTGTGTCCAACCTTTTGCACAAAGAACGAATTGCCATGACGTTTTTATGTATTAAATTAATTGTTTATGATTAAACCTACAAGATTTGTAGATTTTGATCAAAACGACCATATTTATTTTAATGACCTGATATCAAGCAGTATTCTGATCGTCATATTTTTTTTCTGTGCAAAAGGTGGGACACACCCAACTTTCTCCGTCATACTGGCGAAAACCGGTATCCAGACGTTACAGGTCGGATTCCGGCTTACGCCGGTATGACGTAATTTCAGGAAGTTAAAAAAAGTTGCACATGGCGTAAAATGAGGTATCGGAAATGGTTGTCAGAAATTCTACGAAGTTGAAAAGTATAACCGGCATGATGTTCATAATTATGTGCTTCACCGTTTTGGCTTCAAGCTGTGTTATGATTATTGTTCTTTATTATCAGACTAGTACTCTGTCAAGATTTAAATGACGGTTTGGCTGCTGTCTTAAAACCCTAAGGGTCTTCAAGCCCCTTAGGGTTTCGTACCCGTCATCTTAATCTTGACCGAACACTACTCTGTCAAGATTTAAATGAGGGGTTGTTTTTCCTGTGACTGTCCAAACCAAAGGCATTTTTACCCGTCAGCGTAACCTTGACAGAACACTAGATGGCAGGCAGTCAGAGAAGCGGAAGAAAAAATACAAAACCTTCTGCTTGAACATCAGGCAATTCAAATGTATATAGCAAAAAATCAAAAACCTGAAATTTACAGACTTCAGGAAGAAGATAAACTTTACAGAGAATATTTTTCTCCTGAAATTTTATCTTCATCGTATATAACAAGATCTATTCATAAATATTACAATGAAAAGCGGAAAGAAATCGGTTTGCCGGAATTTTCCTACAAGCTTGCGGCAAATAATCCCAGAAATCCTTTAAATAAAAGTGATGAATTCGAACGGAGCATCATAGAAAAATTCAATAACAATGAAATCAAAGAATATAAAGCGGTTATAGAACAAGACGGAGAAAAATATCTTTATTATGCTCTCCCGTATATGAATAACTCTGCCGGATGTATGAAATGTCACGGGGAACCCGAAAAAGCACCCCGTGAAATCATAGAGAGGTACGGCAGTGAAAGAGGTTTACATGAAAAAGAAGGATACACCCGTGCTATCATTTCCATAAAAGCACCGTTACGCAATGAATTTCAGAAAGCAGGAGGATTTTTTATCTCAATGGCATTGATTGCTTTTATAATCATTCTGATATGTTTTGCAGGCGAAGGCCTGTTGTTTTTCAGATTTACAATCAGACCTTTGGAAGAAATCATTGAGGAACTCGGAGAAAAAATTTTACAGATTTCTCATATATCAGATAAGGCAATGAATACAAGCGGTTATCTGGCAAAAAGTGTATCCGAACAGTCGGTTTCCGTAGAACAAAGTTTTTCATTCATTGCGGAGATGACTTCCGTTGCCATGCAGAATGCCGGTAAAGCAATACAGGCTGACAATCTTATGAAAGAAGCGGGAAAGATTATCGCTCAGGCTGATAAATCCATGGGTGAACTTATCAAATCAATGGGGGTAATATCAGAAGCAAGCAGAGAGACTCAGAAAATCGTCAGAAGCATTGATGAAATTGCTTTTCAGACCAATCTTCTGGCTTTGAACGCCGCAGTCGAAGCGGCAAGAGCCGGTGAATCCGGAGCCGGTTTTGCAGTCGTAGCCGGTGAAGTCAGAAACCTTGCTGTCAGAGCCGCGGATGCTGCAAAAAACACTGCCCGGCTTATTGAGACTATAGTTGAAAAAATCATAGAATCTTCTGATATAGTTTCAGATACAGGCAATACCTTCTCTCGGGTGGCTGAAAGTTCTTCGAAAGCGGGCGGACTTGTAGGAGAAATATCAACAGCATCAGATGAACAGGTTCGGGGCATCAGTCAGATAAAAAATGTCTTTTCATCAATAGACAGAATCGCCCGGCAAAATGCTGCCAGTGCTGATGAAACCGCTTCTATTTCGGAAGAAATGAATGAACAGTCTTCCCGGATGAAAACGATAGTCAGCCGCTTATCATTTCTTGCCGGGAAAACGGTAGAAAAATAAATATCTTATTTTAATAGTTCGGTAATTTTTTTCGATTCGGTAAGTCATAATTCAATAACTATCTGAAATTATTAAATTTGAGAATCCGGTTTGCGTTTCATAACCTTCTGAAATCATTTAATCCGAATTTTTTTATCGAACTTTGGAATAGTAAAAGACATAACCAGTCATTCAACCGGACAGGGCTATCGCCCTGCCGGTTAATTCGTTGTTATGCCCTCGAAGAAAATATGAAGGAGTGAATAAAAAAATACCTCGAAACGCTGCCTGTCCATGCGGAAGCGGAAGGAAATTTAAGAATTGCTGCCTGAACCGAAATAAATCCCGGTTTCTTCAGTCAGAATCGGATTTGCAATTGCTGCTATTGTAGCAGTTATCGGTTTATGCGCTGCTTTTTATCTGAATGCAACGGGCAGAGATAATGGAATTTCAAATAATATCTCCCTTGCAGCGGATAACGAAAATATTCCGCCAGACTCATTGCTGAAAAAATCACAGATTGAACAGTACGATATTGCGGTTCTCAACCTTGTCTGAGCCCGTGGACTGAGCGGTGCCGAAAAACTTGATATTCACAAATGCCTGTCTGTCATTGAAAGCTGGGCTGAAAGAGTTCGAAGCGAGACTGAAAGACATATTCAGAAATTTTTCAGCAACCCCGGAAATTTTGAAAACTCTGAGCCGTATTTCCGTATGCTCATGCTGGTCACAGTTCTCGAACAGGATTTCAGAATCCGTTACAATCCCGATCTTATGAGCAAGCCTTCTCTGGCTGATCTCAGGTCAACATCGTTTTACCGAAATTCCGCCGACCTTTTTCTTCACGGGCTGACAGACAGCAGACTCGGAACATGCGCCTCAATCCCTGTTCTTACTGTTTCGGTGGGGCGGCGTCTGGGATATCCTCTGAAACTTGTCCGGGGGAAAGCGCACCTGTTTGTCAGATGGGATGACGGAAAAGAGCGGTTCAATATCGAATCCGGCGGGCAGGGAATGAACAGCTTTCCTGATGATCATTACAGAAAGTGGCCTTTCCCGATTTCTGACTCAGAAATGAAAACCGGATTTTATCTGAAATCGCTGACGGCTGCTGAGGAGTACGCAGGGTTTCTTGAAACAAGAGGATTCTGCCTGATGGAGAACAGAAGAATGGCAGAATCTTTGAATGCCTTTAACCATGTAAACAATCTTGTGCCTGAACACCCGCACCTGAAAAGCTACATGATGAAAGTGTATTCGCTATTAGCCGAGCCAACTGAAAAAACAAGGAGATAAATAAATTATGGCAATCCGAAAACTGATAATATGGATAGTTTCTTTGTCAATTTTTTTGGGTTTTTTGAGTAATTCATACGCCTTTTATGATCCCACTACAGGAAGATGGCTCAACAGGGATCCGATGGAAGAAGACGGCGGAATAAATCTTTATGTGTTTGTTGAAAACAACAGCGTCAATCTCGTTGATCCCAATGGCGAGATTCCTCTGGACACTATCTGGGACATTGGAAATATCGTATATGATATTGCTGTGGGCGATTATGTTTCTCTGACTGCCGACCTCGCTGCTTTAGCCGTGCCATATGTTCCGGCAGGTTCATCTAAACTTGTCAAATTTGCCAAAATAGATGATGTGGTTTCTATTTGCAGCAATGCCAAGAAGCTTAAAGTAAAATATAAATATGTTGAACATGGTCATAAGCATTTTAAATTGCCAAAAAATTATAAAGGCAAAAAATGGATATCAAATACCAAATCTGATGCAGCACAGTTCAATCCAGGAACAACACATGCTCAAGCCAAACAGATGATTAATCAAGCACTACAGGCAGCCAAAAAGCATGGGAAATTAAAACCAGAAGAACTTGATAGGTTTGTTTTTGACACAGGTAAAACTATTGGAGCTTCCGGTGGAAAATTAACAAGTAAAGTCAAGATTTATGTAACGCCCCAAGGCGAGATACACATCCGACCGTTTTAGAGTAGGAGAAACTAATGAGTTTAACAACAAGAGTTGTTGATGTCCTTAAAAAAAGACAAGATATTGTAAACTTAGAAGTAGATGCAGACACTAAATTGATTTATTTCGACGGAGGACCGAAACCGTTTGATGATGATTGTATTTTTGACTCATGCTCAATTGACTTCTCTACTAAATTGTTAGAATGTTTTTTACGACATGAGGTGGACATGGGGTGGAATATCTCCATCGAATTATCAAAATTCTTATCGAAGCAAGGTCATCTGGTTGCCGAGATTGCAGAGCCGATAGTAACCCGTCCCCCTGATCTTGGGTTTTCTGATAATTTTTTATTTTTATCTTATTTTGGAAACTCTATTAGCTGGGAACCTTATTGTGTATCGTTACTTGATTGGGTTCCTGAGGATAGTAGAGACGGGCTATTCCTTGCGTGTTTCCGCCTCAATTCTTTTAATATATATGAAAAATTAGTAAAAAAATTTCATGAATGGATTGTTTCTCAAGATTGGGGAGAAGGTTCTGGAGAGCTATATGCCTTGAGTATTTTTCTAAAAAAATGGGACCAAACGCCTAATTTCAATCTCCATGAATCACTTAAATCAGCCACAGGTAGCTTGTGATGTTTATGCATTCAAGCATATATTTAACAACAGTCAGGCTGGCTCTGCGTTGCATGACAATACTATAAATGGCATAACCAAACGCTCCAGCGGATTTGTGGGGCTTCGCTGCGCTACGCCCCACAAACCGCTGAGCTTATCGTTATGCTCTGATATCAATCTGAGATTGAGGCTGAACTTTATCGTTATCAATGGTTTGGGGAGGTAAAAATGTCAATTAATATTTCTGAAAAACAAATGTGGGAGATTCTCTGGAGCCGCTCAAAAATGCTATTCACACAAGCAGAGCGTGAGCTTATTAGGAAGTCAAGAATTGGAATAGTCGGTGTGGGTGGTACAGGAGGAATAAGTTCTGAAACATTAGTTCGAACTGGGGTAGGTAATATATACCATTACTTAAAACATTTCATGTTACAGTGCATACAGAACGTATTGCATT
>CAZHPS010000013.1:0-32182 GCA_964534335.1 uncultured Desulfobacterales bacterium | reverse complement strand
TATATTCTGTTTTTTGAAAACTTTATACCACAAAATATATGGAAGGTTACTTAAGAAGCTGTTTTAAAAATATCCGGGGGCAGAAAATTTGGATATTTTGCCAAATGCCAAAGCCTGATTTTGCCGTATTCAAACGAATATTATCTCTTTTGATACGGGATTTGTTCCCATAAAAATCAGGGCGGTATATTTTTAAAACAGCTTCTTAACACCACTTCCATTAAAACAAGGATTGAAACGGGACAAACCGGGCTGCAACCTCCACGGCCTTTTTCAAGTCTTAACACCACTTCCATTAAAACAAGGATTGAAACAAAAAGGTTTGGGTTTGTCCGGAAAAAGATTCGTCGATTCTTAACACCACTTCCATTAAAACAAGGATTGAAACACAGGTCAGTTTATTACAGCGAGTCAAGCGGATTAAGTCTTAACACCACTTCCATTAAAACAAGGATTGAAACGGGACAAACCGGGCTGCAACCTCCACGGCCTTTTTCAAGTCTTAACACCACTTCCATTAAAACAAGGATTGAAACACATGATAGCCAATGATCCCCAAAGGGAGACAGCTTGTCTTAACATATTTTAAAGATTTCAATATAACAATACTGAAATCACAGTAAAAAATTATCATTTTATATTTGCAGAAAATCATATGATTTTCTGTGAATCCCTGATAAAAGAGACCTGACACGGTTTTCAACTTTTATCGGGGAGGTCTTTCATGGATTTCAGGTTTTATACCCCGGTTCTTACTACCGGACAAAAACATTATATTATTTATAATTACAGGAAGTTAAAATTTGTTTGTCAAAACCTGTTTTTTATGTTAAATTCTGCTCATCAAATTTAAACATTATGAGGAGGAGAAAAATGAAAGAAGTTTACCGGCTGGCTGTACTGCTGAAAGAGCATTTTCCAATAAATTTTGCACGTATTATGCTTATATCACAGATGGTTATTGCTGTAATAAAAGTGAGAACCGTCACTCTCACTGAGATTGCAGCCGGATTTGCGGGAAAAACTGAAACCGCTTCCAATGAAAGAAGAATTCGCAGATTTTTCAGAGATTTTCCCCTCAATTCTGATTTTGTTTCTCTTTTTGCTGCATCAGTACTTCCCGAAGGAAAATGGCTGCTGACCGTTGATCGCACGGAATGGCAGTTCGGAAAAACAGAAATCAGTATTCTCATGCCGGCAGTTGTTTACAAAGGGGCTGCAGTGCCTTTAATTTGGAAATTGCTGATAAAAAAGGATGATCCCGATGCCGGAAAAAAAGGCAGTCCGAATACAGCTGAGCGGAAGGAACTGCCGGAACATTTCATCAGACTTTTCGGAAAAGAGCGTATTGAATCTGCTGCAGCAGACCGTGAATTCACCGGAAATGAATGGTTTCAGCGGCTGAAAGAAAACAATATAAATATTGTTGTCAGAATCATGGAAAATCAGAAGGTTACCAATTCCAGGGGACTGTATGCACGTGCATCCGCTCTTTTCCGGAATCTGAAACCCGGAGAAAGACGCATTCTGAAAGGACTCAGAAAAATCGGAGACACTGAGGTTTTTGCCGGAGGCATGAAATGCATCTCCGGAGAATTTTTCATTGCGGTGACATTCTCCAGTCCTGAAAAACTGTTTGAAATATATGCAAAAAGATGGCAGATTGAAACAATGTCTGTCTGTCTCAAAACCCGCGGATTCAGATTCGAAGCCACCCATCTCAGCGACCCTGACAGAATAAGCAGACTGCTCAGCATAATTTCACCGGCTTCCGTATGGGTATACCTTGAAGGTGACAGTCCTGAAAAAAAAGAAATTCCCATAAAAAAGCACGGATACCGCGCCAAAAGCATTTTCAGAAACGGATTCGATCATCTCAGGTGAATCTTTCCCAATATGAATGAATATACTGATGAATTCAGCAGGGTGACAAAATTTTTTTCTGTGCTGTCTCTGTATTCCTTTAAATTTCATAAGTTATGCAATCTGAAATAATTTTTGTCCGGTAGCAAGATTAATAAACATCAAAAAAAAATATTCGGTTGAATTCAGTTAATATACATAAAAATATATGTTTGGTTATCCTGTTTTCATGAGAATTTTATACCACAAAATATATGGAATATTACTTAATTCTCTTTGATCTGTTTACCCCATTTTTCATTTTTGTATTCCTCAATCCGGAATATAAGACTGCTGAAGTCTTCTGCTGACAACTGCTGTATGGCGTTTTCAATTTCCCTTACATTCATATTCATCTCCTGTTCAAAGAAATTTCACCTGCGGGAGGATAATCCGCCCGCAGATTTATATCGTCTGTTTACTTGTCAGAAATCATCATTCCCGGAACAGATCCAAATCCGCTTTCCGTGAGCGGATATGCTCCACTGTCAATGCAATGAATTCGTTTTTGGGAATGCCGTATTTCACTGTTCCGTCCAGAGTTCTGACGGAAAAGGTTTCACTTTCCTTTTCCTTCGCGCCTATGGTCAGAATCAAAGGGATATAATTCAACTGGGCTTCCCGGATTTTTTTGTTCAGGCTTTCGGTCCGGTCATCCATTTCTGTCCGTATGCCTG
This sequence comes from uncultured Desulfobacterales bacterium, assembly GCA_964534335.1. Lineage (GTDB taxonomy): Bacteria > Desulfobacterota > Desulfobacteria > Desulfobacterales > Desulfococcaceae > JAABRU01. Next base: position 29,603 of record CAZHPS010000013.1, on the reverse strand, counting down.
CTTTTTCCAGAAATTCCCGCAGTTGCTGTGTATAGGGAACCATTTCATCATTGATAGGCAGCAGAACTGCCTGCACCGGTGAGAGCCAGAGCGGAAATTTTCCTGCATAATGCTCTGTAAGAATCCCGAAAAAGCGCTCAATGGAACCGTAAATCACCCGGTGAATCATAATGGGACGGTGTTTTTCATTGTCCTTTCCCACATAATTCAGATCAAATCGTTCCGGCAGCGACATATCCAACTGCACAGTGCCGCACTGCCAAGTACGTCCCAGCGCGTCTTTGATGTGAATATCAATTTTGGGTCCGTAAAATGCGCCATCCCCCTCATTGATTTTGTAGTCCCGGCCATAGGCATTGAGCGCGGATTTCAGACCGTTGGTAGCCATTGCCCACTGCTCATCGGTTCCAATGGATTTTTTGGGACGGGTGGACAGTTCCAGATGAAATCCCAGCCCGAATGTGCTGTAAATCCGATCCACCAGTTGCAGCACACCGAGAATTTCGCTTTCAATCTGTTCCGGTGTCATAAAAATATGGGCATCATCCTGATGAAACGCGCGAACACGGAACAGACCGGACAGCACACCGCTGAGTTCATGCCGGTGAACCAGCCCGATTTCTCCCTGCCGCAGGGGCAGGTCTTTGTAGGAATGGGGTTTGTTCGCATAGAGAAGCATTCCGCCGGGGCAGTTCATGGGTTTGATGGCATATTCAAACTCATCAATGCGGGAAGTGTACATATTTTCCCGGTAATTCTCCCAATGGCCGCTGCGCTCCCACAATGCCCGGTGAAGCATAATCGGGGTTTTGGTTTCCACATACCCTGCTTTTTTATGCTCCTCCCTCCAATAGTCCAGCAGCGTGTTCCAGATAACCATGCCTTTGGCATGGAAAAAAGCCATACCCGGAGCCTCGTCATGAAAACTGAACAAATCCAGACGTTCCCCCAGTTTGCGGTGATTGCGTTTTTTTGCCTCTTCCAGAAAATCCAGATGGGCCTTGAGATCTTTTTTGTCAAAAAACGCGGTTCCGTAAATCCGCTGCAACTGTGCTTTGCTCTGATCCGCACGCCAGTATGCTCCGGAAACCTTCATGAGTTTGAAAGCACGGATAAAACCGGTATGGGGAACATGGGGGCCGCGACAAAGATCGGTAAATTCGCCCTGTTCGTAAAAAGAAATGCTTCCGTCCTGCAAATCACAAATCATTTCCGTCTTGTAGGGTTCATTTTTGTAGAAATCCAAAGCCTCTGTTTTGGCAACGGTTTTTCTGCGGATCGGGAGTTTTGCCTTGACAATCTTTTTCATTTCCTCTTCGATTTTCGGGAAATCAGCATCCGAAACCGTCTGCATGTCAATGTCATAGTAAAATCCCTCTTCCACCACCGGGCCAATGGTCAGCTTGGCATTCGGATAAATCCGCATAATGGCCTGTGCCATGACATGCGCAGCACTGTGCCGCATGATGTTCAGGGATTCCGCATCTTTGGTGGTCAGGAGCCGGACTTTTGCATCATGGGGAATCGGTGCATACAGATCAGCAATGTTTCCGTCAACTTCTGCGGCCACGCATTCCCGTGCCAGTCCCTCGGAAATGCTCTGGGCCACATCAAAACCTGTGGGCGCGTTTTCAAACTGCCGGATATTTCCATCCGGAAGAGTAATTTGTATCATATTATTCACCTTATAATAATAAATAGAATGTAAATTCAATATCCATCTGTCTTTGCTGCTATTTTTGCCGCAAAGACACAAAGACGCAAAGTTTCACAAAGTTTGAAAAAAGCATTCTGTCATGCCAAATCTACGACATAAGTAATCAATATGATGGATTATTTTGGAAACCAGTTTTTGTCCAGAGTCTGTTCCAAAGTGAAAGGAGTTTCATTGGGAAAAGCTGACCTGGGCAAATCGGTTTCCTTTATCGCAAACAGAACAGCCTTTGTATATGCTTTTTCAAACTGCTCATTCAACTGATGTTTCAGACTTGGATTATCTTCCAGTAAATCAAGAACTTCCAAATGCTGTTCTTCTATGGTTGCCAGCGAACTGTTGCTGCGTCTTTCCGGCTGAAATACCCATTTCAGCAAATGCCCCAGTAACAAGGTCAGCCTGTGAATCAACTCCCGTTTTTCACTCGCTCCCATACTTTCCAGTTCCTCTGTCAGATAATGAATATCCAAATTGGCAAGTATGCCGGATTTCAGAATATCAGCCTGCTGTCTTGTCCATGCGTAAAAATCCTGTTCGTGCAAAGAAACTGCGGAAACGGTCATCATTTTTTCCTCCTTTCTGTCCAAAGGTTTCCCACAGAGTACACAGAGGTTTTCACAGAGATCACAGAGTCTGTTTTCTGTTCTTAAAGTAAACCGGCATAAAAAACATTGGGGGCAGCAGTGGGTCAAAACGGTTAATTTTTTTACATCTGAATTTCCCTCAAAAAAACTCTGTGTGACTCCGGGAAAACTCTGTGTGACTCTGCGGTTAAAAAACAGACGATCAGCGGATATGATCCACTGCCGGGGATTTCTGCTGAAATCTGAAAAAAAAACAGGCAGTAAATCTTTGTGAAACTTTGTGTCTTCGTGTCTTTGCGGCAAAAAAAACTCAAAAACTGTATTTTTTTCTGAAAATTTGGTATTCTATTCTCAAATGCCTGTTTGGGTCAAGGAAAAAAACAGGTAATGGGAAAACAGGGGGATCAGTATGCGTTTTGATACAGTCATTTACAATGGAATCATTGTCACCATGAATCCGGATGCCGAGATTTTTGAAAACGGTCTTGTCTGTATCCGGCGTGGGAAAATTGAGAAAATCTTTCACACAAAACCGGAAATTTTTCCGGAAGCTGCTGAGAAAATCGATGCGCGCGGCGGCATTGTCATGCCCGGTCTGGTGAATACGCATACGCATATGCCCATGACCCTTTTCCGGGGACTGGCAGATGATTTGCCTTTGGATCAATGGCTTAACCACCATATTTTTCCTGCTGAGGCAAAGCATATAAACCCGGAATCAGTAAGAGTGGGAACTATGCTCGCGTGTGCAGAAATGCTGCTTTCCGGCATCACAACCTGCTGTGACGGATATTTTCTGGAAGAATATGTGGCCGAAGCCGTGCAGGAAATGGGGATTCGTGCGGTTTTGGGACATGGGATAATTGATTTTCCCGCGCCCGGCATTCCCAATCCTGCGGAAAATGTGAAAACTGCTTTGGCATTTGCAGAAAAATGGAGCAATGTTTCGCCCCTGATCCGGCCTTCCATTTTTTGCCATTCCCCTTATACCTGCTCTGCCGAGACTTTGAAAAACGCCAAATCTGCTGCAAATGAACGGGGGCTTCTTTTTCAGATTCATGTATCTGAAACAAAGGCAGAAAAAGAGCAGATGATAAATTTGCATGGCCTGAGTCCGGTGGCATATCTGGATCGGCTGGGGATAATCGATAAGAACACGCTGCTGGTGCACTGCGTATGGGTGGATGAAAAAGATATTGAAATCATTGCAAAACGCGGGGCATGTATTTCCCACAATCCGGAAAGCAATATGAAACTGGCCTCCGGAATCGCTCCGGTTCCCCAATTTCTGAAAGCAGGAATCACTGTGGGTTTGGGAACAGACGGATGCGCAAGCAACAATAATCTGGATTTGTTTGGGGAAATCGACACAGCCGCGAAACTGCACAAAGTCTCAACACTTAATCCCACAGTCATGGATGCCCATACCGTGCTGAAAATGGCGACCATTGAAGGCGCAAAGGCCATCGGACTTGGAGATCAGATTGGTTCTTTGGAAACCGGAAAGGCTGCGGATATTGTTATTGTGGATACAAATCAGCCTCATCTGACGCCTATGTATGATCCTGTTTCGCATATGGTGTATGCAGCACAGGGAAGTGATGTGCGGGATGTGATGATAAACGGGAAGAGGCTGGTGAGAAACCGGGAACTGTGCAGGGTGAATCTGGTGAAAATTTTGGAAAAAGCTACAGAAATCGGAAAAAGAATCTTTGTATAATGTTTCAACTTTGGTTTTTTTGGCATGATTTTTGCGGTGCGGTCAGAACCGGAAAAAATCATCCTTTCTGACCTGAAAAATCCTCCGGCCAGGCTGAAAAAACATGTTCCTGACGGCAGGCAGTTTCTGTGCCACAAAAAAACAAAGTTGAAACAGTATAATTTAAATAAGCCACGAATGACACGAATCTGCACGAATTGCACAAAACATAATTCGTGTAATTCGTGCAATTCGTGGCTGCACCATCAAATGTTCTGAGTAATGGTATCATACCAAATCGTTTTCAAATTTTGGGGAAGTGCCTGTGTCTTTTTAACCACGAAACACACGAACCGCAAGAAAAAAAGAGTTGGAAGCAAAGTGTGTTTCTGTGTTTTGAAAGCGGATTGTTATAAGTACGGTGATAACCCGGATTTCGCTCAGGGGATTTTGCCCACCTTACTGTTGCGGGGCATGAAGCAGGAAAAATAAAAAACCGCAGGAGGATGGCCCTCCTGCGGTTTTTTTATGTTGTTGTTCCCACGCCAAACAGGAACGCGGGAACAGTGTTTATCTCATCAGTGCGTTATGGCCTTGCTGCTTCCGGAACAGCCCGGAGCCTCAGCTCCGCATGCTGCTGTAAAGGAAAATGTCACTTCTTCACAACTTCCTTTGGGTGGAGCGACATAGGGAAAATTTGTCCTCAGTTCCGAAGAATCTGTCCATGTTCCTTCATGGACATAAATATCTGCATAGTCCTCAGAAAGATAGTTTACTGTGGCAGGACACTTATTATAGACGATGGTAATCTTTGATCCCTGAATAGGCGGATTCCCGTTTTCATCTTCCACATATACAATGTAAGCATTACCGGAATACTGCCATGACAAAAACGGATTTCCATCGTCATCCAGCACAGGCTCTCCATCCTCATCCAGAACTGTACCGTAATACCAGCCTACCCAGCTATTTATATTCTCAAACTTTACCTTGTCCACCAATACATCTTTCAGTTTTATGATGCTGCCGGTATTTGGATCTTTGTACAGCAGATCTCCACTGTTTGGATCTGAGGTTGAATTAAATTCCCGATACACAGGAATAACATTTAACTCAACAGTACCGGAGAAAAGCACGGGCATACGGGCCATAATCCGGTTGGTCAGACCGTTTTTGCTGACCTGCCATTGGGGATTTCCGCTGGCTATTTCCGTATTAGTGGCCTTGTAGAAATTAATGCCTTCTCCGCCTATGAACAGTTTCCGGGGATTGGACGGATCATCCAAAGCCAGCGTATGCTGTGCAAAAAGCGTTGTGTCATCCGGCGGATCATACTGGGGAAGTCCGGTATTGGCCTCCCGCCAGTCACTCAAAGGCATGGAACCGTCAATATTGAGGTCATGAACATACACATTGCCCACCGGATGCGGTTCCAAAGATCCGTAAAAATAGGTGATCGCATACAGCAGATTGTTTTTCTTATCCACCAGCAGTTCCCTGATATTCCGTCCCGAATCTCTGACTGTGCTGAAGGTGAAGTAATCATTTACGGCAAAATTGCATCCGGTATTGTTTATGGTGAATCCCAGCACATTGGAAATCAGATAGGCTCCATCTGCCGTATTGTACTGCGCCTGAACGCCGGAAACACTTCCTGTGATACTGAAAGTACGGGAGGTAATATTGTTGTCCGCATCCATTTGAACAGCCGTGCATTTTACCGTCCATTCTTCTGTCTGACAACCCGCATACAGATTCACCTTGTTATTCAGCAGCCCGCTCTTATCTCCGGTATTGAAGCGGTAAACCACAGGCGTACTGGCTCTCAGCCCTTTTCCCAATCCGCTGTTATGGGCAGTCCAGCTTGCACCGCCGTCAACACTGACCCATACACCGGAATCTTCTGTTCCAGCGTATATGACATCATTGTATTGGGACGGATTTTTGGGATACAAAGCCAGTTTGGTGATATAATCACCTGTAAAACGCCCTCTGGGTGTCCATATCAGATAGTTGTTCGCATCATAGGTTCCTTTGTACACACCCGCAGCAGTTCCCGCATACAAAACAGCAGAATTCCTGTGCGTACCTTCAACCTTTACAATATCCTGCACATAGGTTCCGGCTCCAAGACCGCCATTTTCCGTCTGATTGAAATGTTTCCCGTCATCTGAATAAAAAGCCCCGGAACCGTCAGTTCCCACCCAGACATAGCGGTAACACTGTCTTACTGCACAGTCTGCCGGAATTCCCTTTTCATCCTGACAGATGCAGTCTGCATCACGATTCCCGCTGCTGTCTTCACAATAACAGTCTGCATCACTGCCATCATCATCTGCCACAACCGTCAGAGCAGATCCGGGCACATCCGGTATGGACAGAGGATCTTTTCCGATTCTCCGTATGATGATATTTTTCAGCACACCGTTCCACTCTTCGGAATTGTTGCTGTTCCAGTTGGTTCCGCTGTCAAAACTCCGGTAGATATTGCCGCCGCCCAGATAACCTGTTGCTGCATAGACCTTATTATTGTTATCCGGATCCACAACAATGTCATTCACATATGGATCAATCCAGTTTTGCCCCTGAATTGAAGATGACGCACTGATATTCTGCCAGCTTGTTCCTGAATCTGTGGATTTGTAAACACCGCCGCCGTCAGTTCCCGCATAGAGCAGTTGTCTGTTCTGTGTTTCGGAAACCACTGCCAGAGAAGTGATATGCGTTGTCCGTCCTCCGTTCACAGCCTCTGCTGTAACAGATACAAAGCCCTGCATGGGTTTGGGACTTGTGGTTGGTACCAGATAGCTTTTGGCAGCACCGTTAACCGTGGATTCGCTGGGCGGGGCAAAGGTTCCGCCTGTATTATAGGTCTTAAAGGAAAGTGATGTGTCATCGGGTATGGCATTGCCGTAAAAATCCGCAGCATCTGCCGTAATTTCATCCTGATAATTCACACCAAAATTTCGAAGTCCCGAAATATTGCGGTATTGTGCGGAAACACCGAATTCCTCACCCACAGGCTGGCCCCCGCCAATGGAAATCTGTCCGGTGGTGGTGCTGACATTGGTATCATAAAAATAAAGAGCTTTGATGCTTACCGGCCCTGCTTTGGTTCCGCTGCGCAAGATTGTGCTGACCTGACCTCCGGAAGTGTAGGCAAACAGAGGAGAAATTTCTTCTCCGCCATCCGGCCCACTGAGGATGTCAAAATCAATCCGATAGCCATCGACCACAGAATTGCCCTGAATATCTTTGACATCAAAAATAACCTGTGTGGTTGACTGTCCGCCTGTTCCCTTAATACTGATGGCAGCAGGATCAACCTTGTTCACCAGCAGAAATGCAGGGGGATTGTGAATGGTGATTTCTGCTTTTTCCTGAATCAGCAAGGCACCGTTTTTCATCCATTTTGCAATAACAACAGCAGTACCGCCTTTGGCTGCACCTTTGAATTTGGCTGTTATAATACCGTCTGCATTGGTTACAGTGGCATCAGGCGTAATTGTTCCCATGGTCACATCTTCAAGTTCAAACGTCACAGTTTCATTGGCAGCAGGATTTCCCTCCGCACTTTTTATGGTGGCTGTGACCGTAATATCCTTTTCCTTGCCGGTTCCCAAAATGGCATTGGTGCTGACTGTAAGTGCAATACTGCCCGGAGTATAAGTAATTTCCATCTCATCAATGGCATCTCCGGATTCAGCCCGGATAGTTACGGTTCCGGGTGTCGCACCGCTGACCAGGGTAGCCCGTGCCACTCCGTTGGATGTCTCCACATTTTCCAAAACGGTCTTGATTTCAGTTCCATCCCTGAATCCTCCGTTGTTTGCCGGAATAATGGTAAATTTAACCGGTGTTCCATCCGGAGCGTTTCCGCCTCCCTGAATGGTGGGAGTTGCTTTGAGAACCACTTCTCCCGTGCTGCTTCCAATACTGATGGGGATACTTGTCCGGTTGCTGGAAAGGGTTATTCCCACAATTTCAGCCCCGATGATTGTAATAAGATTCTCTTTTGTGATTGTGACACTGCCTCCCCCGCTTTTCATGATTTTTACAGTGATATTGTCCTGTCCCTCGGAATTGGGGGGAGTATAGGTTGTTGTCGACACTCCGTCTTTGGTTGAGTTTGTAAAAGGATTGACTTTTCCCTTTTCCGCACTGAAGATAACAATGGTGCCATCTGCAACCGGATTGCCGTTGCTGTCTTTCACAACAGCGGTAATTGTGCTTGTTGTGCCTGACCCGGCCACTAGTGTCGCGGGTTCCGCTGTTACGGTGCTTTTTGTTACATCGGGATCTCCCGGCACATAGGTATATTTGAACAGTACATTAATGGATTTGGAAAGCCCCATTGCTGAACAGGTGACAGTGGCCGGCCCTGTTGCTGCTACAGGTGCGGAAAGCAGGGTGGCTGTCACAGTTCCGGCATCATTGGTTGTGTATGTGCTGCCATTGGGAAATGTGCCTATGGTTGTGGAAAAAGTCACCGTGGTTCCCGCAGGTGCGGCCTTACCCGAAGCATCTTTCAGTGAGGCAGTTATTGTGGCTGTTGTTTTTCCGTCCGCAACAATTTCTGCCGGACTGGCAGTCAGGGTCATGCTTGGCTGGGGATCTGCACCCTCGGTGGTAAAATCCATTGTGACGCTCTGCGTGATACTTCCGGCTGTTGCAGTTATGGCTGCGGTTCCGGCGGTTTTTCCGGCAGATATGACAGATACGGTCACAGAACCGGTATCATCGGGCGTTTCCACAGAATATTCCCCTGTTCCGTTGGGGAATTTTCCAAGATTGGTTTTGTCAATCTTAAACAAAATGGATGTTCCTTTGGAAACCGCTTTTCCGCCGCTGTCTTTGGCTGTTGCGGTAATGGTTGTGGAACTTACTCCATCTGCCGGAACTGCGGCAGGCTCACTGAGTTCCAGAGAGGCTATCAACTGTGAAATAAGATTCAGAGATGTTTCCGCAGAACCGTAACCTGTTGCTGATGCAGAAATTTTCACTGCTCCCGGAGTCCGGGAAGACACATAGGTAACATTGGACACACCACCCTGGGTTGTGCCGGTGGCCTGTCTGTCTCCGCTGGATTTAAACGTCCCGGAGTCAGTGGAAAAGGTAATCTGAATCCCGGCATCCTGCAGAATATTGAACTCTGCATCCCGCAACTGTGCAGTAATTGTACTTTCCGCGCTGCCGTTGGCAATCAGTTCTGTGGGATTTGCTGTCAGAACAATCAGACCTTCAGTCAGAGCAATTTCCAAACTTGCAGAAAGTCCGTTCTGCGTACTTGCATTGATCACCACTTTTCCGGGAGTTGAATACGCATAATAGGTCAGATTGGGCAGTGTACCGCTTACAGTACCTCTGGTGACAACAGATTTTGTTTCATTTTTCTCAAATGAACCTGTGCCTTCCACAATGGCAACAGTGACCTGTGTACCGTCTGCAACTGCCGTTCCTTTGGAATCTGTGACATTAACATCTATATTGGTGGATGTTTTTCCATTGGGAATCAGAGAGACTGCCCCGGAGCTGATGGTAATTTTGCTGGGGGGAGCGTTCTCCTCTGTCACACCGATGAACACATTTGTGGACTGGGAAACCCCGCCGGCGGAAGCAGTGACTTTTGCCACACCTTCCTGATCCGCAATGGAAATCAGGGCAACAGATGCTTTGCCGCCGGATGTGGTCAGAGTAATGCTCTGCAGATTATTGGGGAATTTGCCCAGAGTGGTGGCCAGTTTCACCTCAGTTCCGTCCGGCACTGCATTTCCGCCCCCGTCACTCAAAGTGGCTGTAATCACTGTGGAACTGTAACCGTCAGGATTGATGGTATCCGGATTGGGACTCAGAGAAATGGAGGCTACCGGCAGATTGGTGGCACCTTCCCCAAAGATCACGAAAACAGACTTCACAACTCCGCCTGAGGAACAGACCACATTTGCAACCCCGTTGCTTGGGGCGGAAATCAGGGAAACCGAAGCTGAGCCATTGGCATCTGTCTGCACAATTGCGGTTTGACCGCCGCTCAGAAAGGTTCCGTAAGTGGTTGTGAAGGTAAGTGATGTTCCGGGAGCAACCGGATCTCCAGCACTGTTTTTCACTGTGGCTGTGATTTTTGAATAACTAACGCCATCTGCCTGAATTTTATTTGGAACGGCAGTCAGTGTAATGGAAGAGGTCGGAGGAGTGACGATGGTTCCGCCGGTAATTTCCAAAGAGGCAGACTGGGAAACTCCGCCTGCGGAAGCTGTTATTTTTGCCACACCGCCCTGATCTGCAACAGAAATCAGTGCCACAGCCGCAGTACCTTCCAATGTGCTGAGGGAAATGCTCTGCTGTCCGTTGGGGAATTTGCCCAGAGTGGTGGTCATTTTCACCTCTGTGCCGTCCGGCACTGCGGTTCCTTTGCTGTCGCTCAGTTCGGCTGTAATCACGGCTGAACTGTAGCCGTCCGCAGCAATGGTATCAGGATCGGGTTCCAGGGAAATAAGGGCCACCGGCAGATTGGGAACTCCTTCGCCGAAGGTAACGGAAATGACCTGGGCCACACCGCCGGAAGTGCAGACCACTGTGGTCACCGCATCAGTTGTGGAAGAAACCAGATACATTGAGCCTGAGCCGTTTTCATCAGTGACTGCTGTGCCTGACTGGCCTCCGCTTAAAAAGGTTCCGTAAGTGGTGGTAAAACTGAGCGTACTTCCGGAAACAGCGGTTCCCGCGCTGTTTTTCACTGTGGCTGTGATTTTTGAATAACTGACACCGTCTGAAGGAATCCTGTCCGGTGCTGCTGTAAGGGTGATAATGGAAGCAGCCGGTGTTCCTGTACCACCTGTAAACTCCAGAGTGGTGGCTTGGGAAACATTGCCGGCCATTGCCCTGATCTGGGCAGTGCCTGAGGTATTTCCTGCGATAATGGAGGTGGAAACCGAACCGCTTTCATCCGGTGTTTTCACGGTATAGGAAGTCTGGCCGTTGGGAAATTTGCCCAGAGTGGTGGTAAATGTGACAGACGTTCCCTGGGATACGGCCTCTCCCTTGCTGCCGGCCATAGCAGCCGTAATTGTGGTGGAACTGATGCCGTCAGCAGGAAGACTGGTTTTGCCTGTTGACATTTCAATGGCAGCGGGTTCAACAACTGTGGCCGGTGTATCTCCACTGTCCTCGCCGTCATCCATTCCTCCGCTTGAACCGCATCCGCTGATATGGAAAGCAAGGCTTACAATAAGAAAAAACAAAACCAAAGATTTGCAAATGTGTATTTTCATGGCAACCCCTTTCTGTCTGAAAATTGATTTTTCCATTTTCACAGCAGCCTTCGGGCAAACCGGCAGACCGCTGTGATTTGCTGTTGTTTATATAAAAATATCCGTAACATGAGTTACAGAAATATGCGTATTTCAATTTATTTATGGAAATTCAGCAGGTTGAGAAAATCTCTGAAGTCATGCGCTGATCTGATGTATCCATAAATCATTTATATTATTATTTCAAAATATTGTATTCAATCTGCCGGAATTTGTGAAACTGAGCAGTTTTCATCAGATTCATCATCAGGACAGGCAACTGAAAAAACTGTTTTATCCATTCCGGTATTATCCAATGACTGAAATTTCTGCATAAACCCCAGTCTCTTCTGAAATCTGAAAAAAGTGAAAAATTTTTTCAACTGCTGTGCAAACCATAAAAAAATTTAAGGGTTGAGATTATGCAATCAGAAAATGACAGAACCGGTATCCATATCCGGAATTCTCCCTGAAACGGCCCGTCCGAAGCATACAACAGAAATATACCATTATGCAGAAAATTTGCCACGAATTTCACGAATGAAACGAATTATACCAAATCACGTTGAAAATGTGTTTTTGAAAAAAATAACACATTGTAATCAGACATAAAAATATCATTCTATTGTATATAATCAATGTCGAATTGGTATTATATGAATTATGGTTTGTGCATTCGTGCAGATTCGTGTCATTCGTGGCTGTTTAAACTATAATTTTTCAACCAACCGGCAGATTAATCTGAAATGTTATAACAACCTGAATATATAATGTTTTTTAACATTAGTCCTTTATGAACCGCAGATGCGGTGCAAAAAACCGCTCCGCTTAATTTTTGCACTCCTCCATCCGGTTTGCAGAGGACAAAAGCTGGTAAAAGAACCATATTCAAAGATACATGCAAAAAAAATGCCAAAATTTATATACTGATCCGATTTTGGTTTTTTCCGGCATGATTTTTGCCCGGCAGTCTGATTTCCGTTTCCGGTCTGAAAAAATTCCCGGACAGACTGAAAAGATATGTTTCGGCTGAATCTGAAATATATGCAAAAAAAGACTTTATAACGATCGGCTACCCTTATCCGCTGAAACGGCAGGGCCGGTCGTTATAAAGTCTTTAATTCTCTCCGGAACCTGTGATTCGTTTAAAACTGTGCGGTCCGCTGTTCCAGTTGCACTATCCGGGGTGTGATGAAAATCAGCAGTTCCTCTTTGTCAACAGATTTATCCTCTTTCTTGAAAAACCATCCAAGAATCGGGATTTTTGACAATCCGGGAATACCGGTTGTACTCTGGCGATCCGTGGTTTTGATAATACCGCCGATGACTACGGTATCACCATCATTGACCAGCAGTTCTGTCTGTGCCTCTTTTGTGGTAAAAGACTGCTCACCGGAAATCACAGCGCCCAGATCGTTTTTGGTGATGTTGATGGTCATGGAAATCCGGTTGTCCGGTGTCACATGGGGCGTGACCTCAAGGAGCAGATCCACATCCTTGAACTGCAGGCTCACCTCTCCGTCCTCCACTGTCTGATAGGGATAACTCAGACCCTGGCGGATAACTGCTTTTTTGTTGTCAAGAGTGACAATTTTGGGAGCGGAAACAATTTTTCCCTCGCCTTGGGATTCCATAGCCTGCAGTTTGGCATTGAGCAGCAGGGGGGTTCCGGCCACGCGGACAAAATTGAATCCAAAGCTGCCATAGTTATCGCCGATGGGAAAATTCATGGCTGTATTGAAACCGTATGTGCCGCCCAGTTCATTATACCCTTTCTGCTTTCCCACACCCACCCGGTCTGAAATCATATCTGCCACTGCATCTGTCACACCGGTCACATCGGCTGCGCCATCATCTCCGATTTCCTGAACCCCAATAGCCATTTCCCACTGGGTTCCCACAAGGCGGGAAAAAGACTGGCTGGCTTCCACAATTCTGGCTTCAATGATGACCTGGGGTGTGACCCGATCCAGTTTGCGGATCAGATCTTTGCCCTGTTTGATCTTGTCTGCCGTGTCTGTCATGATGATCATATTGGTACGCTCATCCACACTTACGCTTCCCCGATCTTTGGTCAGGATTTTTTCAATATGGGGCGCAATCTCGGCCTGGGCTTTGGAGTAGTTGACCGGTATATATTCTGTCACCAGCGGTTCCATCTGCTTCTGCTGATCCCGCAGGGTCAGCTCGGCTGTTCTTTTTTCCTGCCGCAGTTTTTCCTCATCATCCAAAGTTTTGCGCGTGGCAACACGGATAATATTGCCTTCTGCTGTTTTTCCCAACTGGTTCATCTTCAGAATCAGGTCCAGCACATGATCCCAGGGAACCGGTTCAGCCAGGGTCAGAGTCACTTTGCCGCTGACATCCTTGTCCACCGCAAAATTTCTTCCGCTGATTTCCCGCAGTATCCGGAAAACATTTTTGATGTCGGTTTCATAAAAATCCAGTGCTATTTTCTCCCCGGTGTACTGGGGCACTTCATCCACGGAAAAACCTGTATTCACATCCGTCATATCATCTGGGGGCGCAGGAGAGGTACCCGGAATTTTCATACTGGTATCCGGGCTGAGTGCTGCAATGCCCTCAAGCCCTCTGCCGCCCGGTGCAGGGGATGCAGGCGGTGCAGTTGACGCAGATGCAGGCGGTGCAGTTGATGCAGATGCAGGCGGTGCAGTTGACGCAGATGCAGGCGGTGCAGTTGACGCAGATGCAGGCGGTGCTGCTGATGCTGACACAGGAGTTGCAGTAGATGCAGCCGGTGTGCCGGAAACTGACACAGTCGGAATGGCTGCAATGGGTTTGGGTGATATTGAGGATGCCTCAAAATGAATCCTGAGATTTCCTCCTTCCTGCTCGACAAAATAAGGCACAGATTCCCGGAGCCGAATATTGAACAAAGCGGTATTTTTCATATCCGGTTTGCGCACAGGACTGATCTGATCCACTGCGCTTTCAAAACGGTCTGTTATAATGGGCCGTGCATGACGTTCCGGAAGTCCTGTGTTGAACAGCTTCACTTCCAGTCCCTTGTCCCCGGATTTCAGAATTTCATACTGAACCTGACGTGTCATGCCCAAAAGCAGCACAGATTTTCCGGCATCCCCACTCAGAAATTCAATCCGATCCACCTGCGCTGGTTTGGTGCTGTCAGCAGAAGGGACAGCCGATCCGGAAGAGGATACCGGAGATGCCGGAGCAGGTGCAGGGGAAGGCAGAGGCGGAGGCGGAGGAGAGGGTGCTGCAAAACGCATACCGGTATCGGCTATTCCCTGACCTGTCCCGATGTGAACCACCAGTCCGTTCTTGTCCGTATGTGCAGAAAATTCCGAAAGCCAGGGTTCCCGTGTTTCAATAATCAACTGCACCCCGTCCGGAGTGCGCTGATGACGGACGGTTTTGACCCACTGTGTATCCACCGGAAAAAAATTTTCCCCTTCATGCGGACTCTCAACCCCGCTCATGTCCACAATGATTCTGGGCGGTTCATTTGTCACCGATGTTTTATAGATCCTGATGGGCCCGGAGCCCCGGACTGTCACCAGCATGCCTTTATCCAGTTGCGTGGCATAAACAGACTGCAGACGGATATTTCCGGATACAGGGACGGCTTCCGGTTTTTCGGACGGAGCCGGCTGCCTGGCCTCCGGAGCAGCAACAACGCCATCCCCCATTTGGATCAGCAGGCCGTTTTCAACCGGAGTTCCCTGAAAAGCAGACAAATATACCTTCTGCGTTTCCAGAATGACCCTTACCCGGTCGGAATAATTGTAATACCGGATCTGGCTGACCCATTTGGTATTTACCGGTATCACTTTTTCGCCGGAATAGGGACTTTGTATATTGAAAATATCAAAAACAATGCGGGGGGGGCTGTCTATAATAAAGGATCGGTAATTGGTGAGCATGCTGCTGGCGCCCACAAAAACCTTGAGACTTTCGCCGAACTTTGCGGCATATACGGACTGCAGCTGGTTTGAACCTCCGGATATATTCCGGGAAACAGATTCCGGAGTAAACGCAGGAACAGAAGAAGGCACAGACGCGGGTGATGGTTCAGAGGTATAGGATGGCAGAGGTTCCGGCTCAGTGGAGGCTGCCGGCATGGTGGCTGTTTTGCTGAAAGTCACCCTTAAGCCGTTTCCTTCCCTCCGGATTTCATAAAAAGCGTCTTTTTTCAGGTAGATCTCAATTTTGGATGTATCTGCAATCTGAGATGCACTGACCGACTGAATCACAGGATTCGGCGGGGTGAAAAAAGTTTGCGTGGCATTGAGACAGGTTTTTGAAAAATACAGGATAAGACCCATGGGAGAAATCTGCCTCACAGAAGTGTGGGTCAGCATCTGGTTTCCCTGAATCACTATGTCAATGGATTGGGGATGATCCGTAATTTTTACATTGTCAATGCACTTATTCACAAAATCATCTGCTCTCCCGGCTCCCCATGAGCCGAATGAACCTATGACGGCAAGCATTGCAAAAACGGTAAGGGATATGGGGATAACTCCGTACCGGGATGCCCCTGCACAGTTACATTTCATAATAATCTTCTCCCTCAGGTCTGTTAAATTTCAGTTCTCTTTTTCTCACAGTCACTTTTCCCAGCACATCCTCATCCTGTTCTTCCACCACAACACGATCCGGCAGAATATCAACCACAATACCCGAATGAATTCCGATATAGGTTCCCTTTACGATGATATAACCTTTTCCGGATGCCTCTTCAACCAAAGCCTTGTTGCCGGTTTCGGCCCGGATGATTCCCACCAGCTTCAACTGTCCCAGATCCAGCTTTTCAAGGGGAGTCAGACGTCGCGGCGGGGGTTTGGGTTTGGACGATACAGCAGGTTCCTCTTTTGGCTCAGGCCGTTTTTCCGTTTTTTTGCTTTCTTCCCGCAGCAGAGGTTCAAAGGGATCTGCTTTTCCCCTTGGATTGTATAAGGCAGTGAATTTATCCGCCACTTCGGCATCCATACCGGAAATTGCCACAGCAATGGTATCTTCCTCATCTTCCTCCAGAGTATCCGAAGATCGGGCAGCCGCATCGGTCTTTTTCACTTCCACAGACCCGGATTCCGGATCTGTTTTGGCCGCTGCCGTCTTTGTCTCCTTTGGTTCATCTTTTTCCGGAATGTCCGCTTTCGTATCTTTGTCACCTGCCTGCATTGGCTGAGATTTGCCTTCTTTTCCGGCATCCGCAGATTTCACCGGCACAGACACCGGCTTGTCAGAAACCGGAGCAGTTTTGCCTGCAGTGCCTGCCTGCATTGGCTGAGATTTGCCTTCTTTTCCGGCATCCGCAGATTTCACCGGCACAGACACCGGTTTGTCAGAACCTGGAGCAGTTTTGCCGGATTCAGATGTTCCTGTCTTTTCTTCCGGAGGTTTTTCCGGGGAAGAAACACCAGCCGGAGCTGAAACATCAGCCGCCGCAATGGGTCCGGTTTTTGCAGGCCCGGGACGAGCGGTGATTTTTTTGCGGACTTCTTTGGGTTTGGGAGGAGGTTCCGGAGCCTGTTCTCCGCATCCGCACAGAAACAGGCATATCACGGAAATGGCAATCCATCCGGAAGCAATATTGCGCAGGATACGATATCTGTCCATAATCAATGCCCTTATTTTTCCAATGTTGCCGGTACCGGTTATTCCAAAAATTTATATGTTACAGCGGTACAGGATATATCCAAATTTGTTTCAGTATCATCCTTTTTCTTTACCGTATTCATCTTGATATCCTTGACGTTCACAAGCCGGGACAGACGGGCAACCTTCTGATAAAAAGTCACGAGCTGATGATAACCCCCTATCACTTTTATGGAAACAGGAATTTCCGCGTAAAATCCGGCAGGAGATTCTTTTTCAGGCTTGAACAGAATAAATTCCAGTCCGGAATCCTGCCCGGCAAGCGAAATATTTGTCAGCAGGGACGGGATTTCCTCGCTTTCCGGAAGAGCCTGTTTTGCAATGGCAAACTGTGCCTCCACTGCTTTCATTTCAGCCTGGTATTTGCTGAGCTGGCTCGCTATCTTTTTGAGTTCATTGAGTTCCGCTGTCAGGGTATTGTATTCCCCGGTCAGTTTCTCTATCTCCTTGTGCTTGGGAATATAAAGAAAATATACCGAGGGTCCGATCATGGCTGCCAGCACCAGTATGCAAATCAGAATCCGCTGCGGTTTTGACAGTTTGCTGACTTTCTCCAGAAAGGGATCCAGTGAATCCAGCGAAAGTCTGGAGGGCTTTTTGGGCGAATCTTTGGCTGCTAACTGAGGTTTTTTCATTTTTTCTCTTCTTTTTTTGCAGTATCTGTATCCTTTGCAGTACCTGTATCCTTTGCAGTACCTGTATCTTTTGCAGTACCTGTTTTTTCCGCAGGAGGTTTGATGCAGGTTATCTGAAACCCCTTCAGGTTGATATCCTCTTTGCCGCCCGCTTTCATAGTCTGCTGTCTCAGAGTAATAAGTCTCACATCTTTGAACAGTCCTGACTCTCCCAGCCGGGTCATAAAATCTGCCACAGTTTTGTCATCAAGAGCTATTCCCTCTATAGTGATGGCAACAATCGTTTTCTCCAACTCGACTTCCTGCGGTGCAGGCTCCGGGCTCTTCCCTTTCTTTCCTTTGGCCGGAGCCGCCTTTTTCGTTTTCTGTTCAATGGCATCCAGTTTTGTGAACCACAGCCGTTTTTTCTTTTTTCTGTCAATCACCACGTCTGACATATAACTGACCACTGTATAGGCTGTTTCCCTATCCGCATCCAACTGTTCAATGATTTCAAGTTTTTTCTTGAGCAGGGCCAATTTCTGCTTGAGTTCCTCCACTTCCGCAGCGATTTTTTTGTACCGGGCCACCTCTTTTTGGGTATAATCTATCTGGGTCAGCAAAGCACTGATCTCTTTGTTCAGTTTTGAGTTGTACCAGATCAGTCCCACAGCCACAATCAGCACTATCAGAAGGAAAACAGAAACCTGCTGAATGACATTCTCTCTTTTCTTTGCTTTGACATAGGGTAAAAGGTTGATCCGTATCATTTGTCATTGACCCTTCTCATGGCAAGTCCCATGGCAATGGCTGCCTGGGGTGCAATTTTTTCCAGATAGGAATCATCGAAACTGCTGTCAACGGAAAATTTGCTGAAAGGATTGATCATTTCAACCTCGGAAGAGGTTTCCACGCCCAGGAGCTGACGAAATTTTTTGATATTGGCCCCGCCGCCGCTTAAAACAATCTTCCGGATCTGATCATTGGGATATGTGGAATAAAAAAAGTCCAGGGCTCTGCGTATTTCCGTGCACCAGTCCGTGACCACGGATGTCACAATATCCACCAGTTCCTTTGAGGAAATTTTGTCGCTTTTTTCCGTGTTGTAGAGTTCTTCGGCCTCTTCCAGGCTGCATCCGGCCAGGGAAACAATTTTGGAGCTGATCTGATGGCATCCCAGGGAAACATCCCGCATGAATACGGAATATGTGCCTTTGAGAATATTCAGGGTTGTCTTGTTGGCTCCGATATCGATAAGAGCCACATTCTCCCCTTCCATATCATAATTGGCCTCATAAATATTCTGCAGAGCAAAGGCGTCCACATCCATAATACAGGGGTTAAGACCGGCCATCTGCACCAGTTTCACGTAATCTTCGACAAACTCTTTTTTGGCAGCCACCAGCACAACATCCATCTGGTTCGGATTTTCCGCATTTTCGCCAAGTATCTGGAAATCAAGATTCACATCTTTTATATCAAAGGGAATATACTGTTCAGCCTCAAACTGTATTGTTTCCCTAAGCTGGGTTTCCTCCATTGTCTGAATGCTGATATTCTTTACAATCACAGAATATCCGCCCACAGAGATGGCAGTATTGGTTTCTTTTATTTTGTTTGCCCTGAACAACTGCCGGATGGCTTCGGCAACTCCTTCAGGGTTGCGTATGGAACCATCCTCAATAAGACCGGGGCCGATATCCATCATGCCGAATTTTTTCAGCACCCATTTCTTTTTCTTTTCCTCTGCCTCGGCCACCTTTATTGTCCTGGAACCGATATCCAGACCGACCGACTGTATTTTTTTCCCGAATATCATAATCTTCTGTTGTTCACCTTTCCGGAAGCATGATTTTTTTTAACATCATGATTATCACGTCCCGCATACCGGCCTGCTGTCCCGGACTGAACCCGGCAGAATGTGCAAAAAAAGATCCAAACCGATTTCTGTTGAAATAACAGACGATATGCTTTAAAATCGGTACACAGGTCATTTGGATACAGTGTTTTGCCGGTAAACCGGAAATATGCCTGTTTCAGTACCCACACCCGCCCGGCAAAAGAAAGAAAACATAGCTGTGAATAATTTATCAGGATTCATATCACAGTGTCAACGAAAATAAATCATGTCCGGCAATTTTCAGATCCGGATATGTATCCGGGCTTACCTGTTCCGGAAATTTCACCGGAATAAACCATTCCCGGTTATGCAGGGTTTCTGCCTGTTTTATCTTAAAATTATAATTTAAAATCAATATATTGCAAAAAATATGCTTCTGCGGACCGGTTTCATCATATCCTTAATTTTTGGGGATTCCGGAGTTTCTGACTCTTTACCGGCATTATTTCTGATCCGGTTTTGCCGGTTCAGGTTTTTCCAAATTTTGTGTCAAAACATCTGAGACCGGTTTGGAAATCCCTGAATCTGCTGATGCGGAAAAAATTTGTGCCGGGAAAAATCAGATCTGAACTATAATAACCGGTTATAAAAAATCCTGACGATTTCAGGAGGCAGATTTTTATGCAGAAAACAGGTAAAATTTATAACCTTTTGTTTTAACAATATTTAAAAAAATTAAACCCCTTTATAACCGGCAACTTGGGTTATAATAATACGGAATGCCCTCAGAACTCAATAGGGATCATATGTATTTGTCCGGTAGGAAAATCCTGCCATGACCGATATACCAACCCTCCGGAAAGCTGGCAGCATTCTCTGACGGACAATAACTTATGGATAAAAATATGGATTCTCCTGGTGCTGAAGAAAAGGTCAAACCCTTCCGCCTGGTCAAATATTTTACATTTACAAGCCTGATTGTCATTTTTCTGGGGACAATGGTTCTGTGTTTCCTGAATATTCACTGGGCCAGAACCCTGCAGTTCAAAAAAAGCGGGGATTACGCGCTGCTGCTGACAGAAAATCTCAACCACCAGATTTATACGCAGTTCCAGATACCTGTGTATTATATTTTCGGCAAAATCCAGCTGCGGAACAAAAAACAGTTTGAACTCATGGACAGGATTGTCCGAAGCACCCTTCACAGTTTCAGGATTGACATGGTCAACCTCTATGATGTGAAGGATAATGTCATTTCCTACAGTTTTGATCCGGAACTGGTGGGAAAAAGGGATATGGGCGGTGAGGAATACCGGAACGCTGTGGAGGGAAAACCTGTTACAAAACTGGTTCAGAACGGAAACTTCTGGGAACTGCTTCTGGGTTTTCCCAAAGAAATCAAGGTTATTACCTTTGCTCCGCTCAGGGAGGCCCGGCCCCTGACCCGGATTTCCGGAAAAGTGCTGGGAGTTGTGGAAATCGTTCAGGATCTGTCTGAAGACAACCAGAATATTTTCAGCTTCCAGATACGGATCATTCTCACCTGCGCTGTGGTTATGGGGATTCTGCTTATAATCCTTATCTTTGTTGTCAAACGGGGGGAGGGGATCATTCACCGGCGCACGCTGGAAAGAATGCAGCTCCGGGAGCAGTTGAACCGGGCCGAGCGACTGTCCTCCCTCGGTGAGATGGTGGCAGGCATTTCCCATGAAATCCGGAATCCTCTCGGTATTATCCGAAGTTCCGCGGAACTGCTGAAAAAAAAGATGATTCAGTGCGGTCAGCCCAGCCAGATTGCGGATGTCATTGTGGAGGAGGCAGGCCGTCTGAACAATATTATTACGGATTTTCTGACCTACGCGAAACCCCGTCCCCTGAACCGGATTCCCTGCCGGGTCGAGGAGGTGATTGAAAAAAATATCACCTTTCTTTCACCCCAGATCCGGGAGAGCGGATACCAGATCACCGTGCAGCATGAAAATGAACTTCCTGAAATTATGGCAGATCCTGATATGCTGTATCAGGCATTTCTCAATATCCTGATTAATGCCATGCAGGCCATGCCTGCAGGAGGGGAAATCCAGATTGTGCTGAGTGCCGCGCCTGAGACCCTGACAGTCACCTTTAAAGACAAGGGACAGGGAATTCCGGAACATATTCTGGAAAAAATATGGAATCCCTTTTTTACCACCAAAGATACCGGAACCGGGCTGGGGCTGGGAATTGTGAAAAATATCACAGAAGCCCACAGTGGCAGTATCCGTATCGAAAACCGTCCCATATACGGCGCGCAGGTCATCATTGATCTGCCTGTGAACGCGGAGTGATGTATGGAAAATATTCTGATAGTGGATGATGAAAAAAATTATACCCTTATTCTCAGTGCAGTTCTCGACGAAGAGGGATTTGGAACCCTTACTGCCAACAGCGGCGCACAGGCTCTGGAGATTCTGAGAGAATCAGATGTGGATCTGGTGCTTACAGACATGAAAATGCCGGGAATGGACGGGATTGAACTGCTGGAAAACATAAGGGAAAAAGATCCGGATCTGCCGGTAATCATGATGACCGCTTACGGCACTGTGGAAAAAGCTGTGGATGCCATGCAGAAGGGGGCTTATACCTATATTCTCAAACCCTTTGAAAATGAAAATCTGGTGGTTCATGTGCGCAAGGCCGTGGAAATGTACCGGATGGTCAGAGAAAACCGGCATCTGAAAGACACCATGGAATCCCGCTACAGTTTTGGCAATATTATCGGAAAAAGCAAAGCAATGCAGGATGTGTTCGGGATCATCCGGAAGGTTGCTCCCACAAATGCAACGGTTCTCATTGAGGGCGAAAACGGAACCGGCAAGGAACTGGTGGCAAAATCCATCCATTATAACAGTCCCCGGAAGGATGCGCCCTTTATTGCTGTCAACTGTGCAGCGCTTTCCGAATCTTTACTGGAAAGCGAGCTGTTCGGTCATGAAAAAGGCGCTTTTACCGGTGCGGCATCCATGAAGAAAGGGCGTTTTGAACTCGCGGATAGCGGAACCCTTTTTCTGGATGAAATCGGTGAACTGTCCCCCGGCCTGCAGGTCAAACTGCTGCGTGTACTGCAGGAAAGGATTTTTGAACGGGTAGGGGGAACCAGGCCGGTGGCAGTGGATATACGGGTGCTGGCCGCTACCAATAAAATTCTGAAAGAGGAGGTGGAAAAAAAACGGTTCCGGGAGGATTTGTACTACCGGCTCAATGTGCTGCACCTTGTCATGCCTCCTTTGCGGGATCGCACAGAGGATATCCGTCTGCTTACAGAACATTTCATGAACAAATATGCTGCTGAGCGCAAATCCGGTATTCCCATAAAAGGTTTTGATCAGGAAGCAGAACGCCTGTTTTATGAATACCGCTGGCCCGGCAATGTCAGGGAACTGGAAAATATCATTGAACGGGTGATGATTCTCTGTCCCGGCGACATTATCCGGGTTTCTGATCTGCCCAGGGATTTCACGGCAAATGCAGGCAATATGCTGCAGATTGACAGTATCCCCGCGGACGCCACCCTGTCCGAAACCCTGGTGCAGGTGGAAAAGGATATGATTCTCAGGGCATTGCGGATGTCAGACAATATCCAGTCCCATGCTGCCAGACTTCTGGGCATAGGCAAAAGCGGGCTGAACCAGAAGATCAAAAAATACGGACTGGATACAGAAAAGCAGCAGTAATCTGTCAGGTTTGGTTTTGTGAGTTCAACTGCACAGAGTAATTTGATTTTTTTTGAATAACCGGATTTCTCCAGATTCCGGATTCACGTCTGATACCGATTCGCCATTGGTTTGATCCAATACCGTCAGTTTTTCCGCAGTTCCGGCTGTGCAGAAAACCGCTCCGCTTAATTTCTGCACTCCTCCGGATCAGCATCAGTTCAATGGCGGACCGGTTCCGGATAAAAAATTCACACCTCCGGCAGGGGCCGCAGTCCCAGATGAACCAGCAGATCATCCAATTGTTTCCGGTCAGACCACAGAATTCCCTGTTCCTTTGCGTATTCCAAAGCCTCATCCGTGAGTCCCTCATGCGCAAAAATCCACATGCGCACCAGCAGAGGCTCCTTTGTCTGCATCACTGTATCTGCCTGATCTTTCAGATCTTTCAGTACAGCAATTCCGGTTTTCTCTTTCACCCATTTGCTCTGGCAGACCCACTGCTCGGTTCCTGCCGCACCCAGCACGTCAATTTCCCGGCCTTTTCCCGCGCCCAGCCGCATTCTGTGATGAATATAGAAAAACATGTCCGGCATTTTTATGTCTTTGGAACTGCTTAAATATTTCCCTGCTATAACTTTCCTCTGACCATTGACCAGAACCTGCGCCATATGCACCTCGGCCAGATAACCTTTGTACTCACTGAATTTGCGTTTCAGTTTTCCGTATTCGATTACCAGATTGTCACGCACACCGGTCTGGTGCTTTCCCTCCACCTCAATCTTTCCCCAGACTTTGAGAAACTCCCGCAGAATCGGATCCTTCACCCTCCGGAACCAGTTGCCCATTTCAAGAAATTCAACCAGATCCCCCCGCGACAGCCGGATCAGCACATCCCGGATCATTGACACGGGCACATCCTTTCCCTCTTTTTCCCTGATGGTCTGTCGGATTTTTTCCAGATTCAGTTCATTGCGTCTTTCTTTGTTTTCATTCTCATCCAAAGCAGAAAGGTAGAGAATCCATTTGGTGATGCCGTGTTCATTGATTCGTTCAATCCATCTGTTCACCTGATCACTGAGTTCGCCCCAGATAAAACCTGAGGATATGTCAACGGCCAGAATTTTGTTGAGAATTTCTTCATCGGAAATTTCCTGTTTCATTTCAATGGACTGCTGCACCACAGCAGTGATGTAAAAAGGATTGCCTCCGCATCTTTCCGCAACCACAGGGGCCATTGTCTCCGGAATTTCGGTTCTGTAATACCTGGCGGATTTCAAAGCCAGTTCCTTTCCCCAGTAATCTGTCAGTGCCTCAATTTCATGCGCCCTGAATCTGCCAAACAGAGAGCCGCGTCCGATAATCTCCCGTCCGAGAATGCTCATGGCCGAACCGGTTACAAAATGTGGGCAGGTGGGGGATTCCACAGCCTGCTGCATAAGTCCGGCTATGTCAAAACTGTACTGGGGCAGACGGGTGTTCTGAAATTCATCCAGGAACATGACAATGGTGCTTTCATCAATGTCCGAAACCCTGCGGGGCATTTCCAGAACATCCCTGTGGGGAAGGAAACTGTTTCCGTTTTCAATGTCCCGGTACAGTTGGATCAGCAGGTTCAGGGTGCGGGTGAAGGGATACAGGGAGCGGGATTTTTCTATTTCTGACAGAAGGAATTCCCCTCTGAGGCAGTCTGTTACCATCCGCGGCTGTCCCGTGAGAAACCCCACATAATAGCGCAGAAAATTTTCCAGATAATCCTTTGCAAATGTTCTGTTGTCCGTGACAGTGTCCGGAAAGCAGAAATACACTGGAACCACCGCCTCCGGATGTTTCGGATCCTGAGAGAAAAACAGGCGGTTGACCACCCGCTTGAAGATTTCGGTCTTGCCCATGCGTCTCTGCCCCAGAAGAACGGTTGACATGGTTCTCCGTGTTCCGGCCAGCAGAGCTGCATTGTAAAAATATTCCAAAAACTCCTCCCTGTCCGTGTAAACCTCTTCAGGCACAAGCGGGCGCACCACCCATTTTGCAATGAATCTGTCAGAACTGTTCATGCGGTTTCTCCTTTGTTTTTTTATCAGATATCAGGATGTTATACCAATTAACCCATTGGTTTGATACAGTATTGTCAGTTTTTCCGCTGTTTCGTGTGTGCAGAAAACCGCTCCGCTTAATTTTTGCAATCCTCCGGATCAGGTGCAAGTTGTATCAGGTCAATGGCGAATCGGCATTACATGGATGGAAACTCTGAAATCAGTCTCCTTTCATGGGAAAAAACAAATGGCGCAGCCAGCCGCTCAGCGTATTTCCCTCCAATACTTCCCTGTCCCACCGGTCAAATTCTCCGGACAGTTTCACCGGGTCAGACAGCCACTGGGAGCGTTTGACCATTTTTTCATTGGGATCAAGCTGTTTTACCACACGCGCGGGATTTCCTGCAGCAACACTGTCCGGAGGAACCGGTTTTGTCACCACAGAACCAGCTCCGATGATGCTGTTGTTTCCGATTGTCACGCCTTTGCAAACAATGGCCTGATCCCCGATCCAGACATTTTCCTCTATGCGCACCGGTTCCGCTGTTCCCATTGAAACCCGGTTATAAATGCCGTGCCAGTCCGAATCCGTGATATAGGCTCCGCTCGCGATCATGCAGTTGTCGCCAATTCGGACTTCCCGTGCCGCGCCAATGCGCACACCCGGACAGATCAGGCAGTAGTTTCCGACCCGGATGACTCCGCGTTCATTCAGTTCTGACCACACGGCAAAGCGGACTTTGCGATCCGGCGCGGCTATCACAGTGGCATAATCCCCCAATTCCACCGAAGCCCCGAAAACCTCCACATGCCAGGGTTTCATAAACACCGCACCTTTTCCCAGATAATCAAACTGGGGCTGCAGAAAACGGCGGACATAGAATCTTTCAAACTTCCGGTACAGTTTTTTCACAAAATATGGCCGGTGGTCTCTGCGCAAAATTCCTCCTCATGGATAAGATGTTTTCCGCTTCCTTCAATGCCATTAAAGTAAAGGGTTGTCCTGAAATGTGATTTGTCTGATTACTCTGATTAAATTGTCTGAACTTTGATTCGTCTGATTTGTCTGATTACTCTGATTTGACACATCCGCAAGCCCCCTGCATCCGCCCATGATATTGCCGGAATAGCAGGCGTCCAGGCAAACACAATGATTTTTCCGGCTGTTGCGCTGACCGTATTTTTGACATACACAAACATCAGCCGGGTGACTTTGTGTTTGCCTTCTGCTATTTTTTACCGGCCTTCTTATTTGCCTGACGAAGGGCTTCCTCTTCACTCAGTGTATCAAGAATTTTTGTAACCACATCAGGCCGGAAGAACCTTTCTTTCAATTTTGAAAACGGGGTGAACTCCACCTCCATGTCCGCACCTCTGTTCTGGTGCCAGCCGACCAGTTCGTCACCGCCCGGAGAAGCATCATAATAACCCGAAGGTGTCCACAGCACCCAGCGTTTGCGGTCATTGTGGGGGAAAAACGCGAGCAGTTCTTTGCCGTCAGACAGCCGGTACCAGCGGATGGTTCCGTCACCAAATGCCGCGACAGCGGTTTTGCCGTTTTGGGCAATGTTCACATCCCAGGCTTCACCCGGAATTGCCGCTTTCCAGCTTTCATTGCCGGATGCGTCAAAAAAACGGAGCCAATATGATGTGCCAAGCAGAAACCCGTCCTTTGCGGGACTCACGGCAAGGCTGCGGGACATTTCATACTGATCCAGTTTCAGGGGGGTTCCGTTCAGTTTGGGGGTATAGGTGTTTTTCCAGTCTGTGATGTTCAGGCTTTTCATATCCGGTGAACCAAGTCCGGATGCTGCGTTTTCGGATAAGAAATTTCGGACATCAGAATCAAATACGGCCGGAGATTTTCCCCATTGCTCGTACCCGAAGCGAACAGTCTTGCCGTCTTTTGACAGCCGGAAACCTTCCTGATTATTCCGGTGATCGGCAATGGCAGCGGATTGAAACAGAATGCGTTTTCCTGAGGAGGAAAGCACGCCAAATGCCGGGTCATAAGAACCGAATACAATTCCGCCATTTTGCAGGGGCAGGATGTGCATGATGGTATTTTCTGCGCCGCTGCGTTCCTGCACACTGCCTTTACCGGCCTGTGACTAGGCCAGAATCGGAAGAGCCCCGCCTTTGGCATACAGTCCTCCGGCAAAGACTGTGCTTCCGTCATAAGACCAGGCAACGCTGCCTAAATCCCCGTTATTCACACCCGCTGTGGAAGGCGAATACAGATGGGACAAATCTTTGGCAGACAGCACATCCACGTTGGTGGAATCGTTAAATCCCACAGCAATCTTGGTTCCGTCCGGCGAGAACACCGCAGAAAAAGGTTCCTTTCCCCCCTGCGCCTTTTCCCGAAGCAGCAAACGGAAAGTCTGACTTTCATACACCCGGATATAGCCGTCCAGGCAGGTGGTGACCAGCCTGCCCTTTGCGTCAAAGTCAGCCCAAAGGCTATAGTCACCGTAATCTGTATCTTCCCCGGCCAAAGAGCCGTCCCTGCGGAAGATGCGGATGCCGCCTTCACCCAGCGCAGCAGCCAGAAATTGTCCGTCTTTGGAATAGGCCAGATGGTTGATAACATTCGGCAGCCCTGTGATGCGGCCGGTCATGGCCCCGGTGGAGCGGTCAAAGAGGTAGATGTTATTCCCTTCAGGTGATATTTCAGACGAACCGCCTGCAAATTGTGTAAATCCCCCTGCCGCCACAGTGCTGCCGTCCGGGGAAATGGCAACTGCATAGATTTTGCCCTCATCGCCTTCCCCAATGGGCGGGCGCAGGATTTTCAGCAGGTTTCCGTTTTCCAAATCCCACACGCGCACGGTTTTATCCTCCGAACCGGTCACCAGAAAGCGGTTTTGGGCATCCGTGCCAATTCTTCTTATCGCTGATGTGTGCATTCCGCTTTCAATGCGCAGTATGGGCGCGGTGGGCGGTTCATCCGCATGGCACGCGCTGCGCCATGCGCAAAAAAAGCTGAAAGCCGCAAACAGCATAAGGGTGAATACAAGGGGTTTTTTCATGGTGGTGTCTCCTTTGGTTAATGGGTTGGTTGTCTGAACTGTGATTCGTCTGATTCGTCTGATTCGTCTGATTCGTCTGATTGCTCTGATTTTAGTCAAGCCTTATATTGTCTGAACTCTGATTCATCTGATTCATCTGATTTGTCTGATTTATCTGATTACTTTGATTTGTTCTTGTCTTAAATTGTCTGAACTCTGATTCGTCTGATTTGTCTGATTACTCTGATTATAATTGTCTGAACTGTGATTCGTCTGATTTGTCTGATTTGTCTGATTTGTCTGATTTGTTCGTGTCTTAATCAGATTAATCATAATAATCAGATGAATCAGAGTTCCAGACAATCAGATAAATCACAATAATCAGACAAATCAGAGTTCCAGACAATTACTCTGATTATAATTGTCTGAACTCTGATTCGTCTGATTTATCTGATTACTCTGATTTGTTCGTGTCTTAAATTGTCTGAACTCTGATTCGTCTGATTTGTCTGATTACTCTGATTTGTTCGTGTCTTAATCAGATTAATCATAATAATCAGATGAATCAGAGTTCCAGACAATCTGATTCCCCTTAATCAGACAAATCAGAGTTCAGACAGTCTGCAATCACCGTTTTTTGACTATGAGAAGATACATCTCTTTTTCTGCAAAAGAATGTTCCAGTTCATATTCTGCATCAGGATCTACGTCAAAGACAACTCTGAGATCTGACTTATCCCCACCATGAAGTCCGGTACGTAAAACCTGAATCAGGCGGCCGTTCACTTCCATTTTTTGCCTGATTCCCTTACCCCGGCGTGTGTTGGGAAAATCACAGATAATCCGGGGGGAAACTGCTTTGGTAATAAAAATATCAGGAGATTTTGGCCCGTTGTACATAAAATAGACTTTTTCCCTGTCTTTCCCGTCTGTTTCAATCCGTATACCTTCCAAATCATACATACGGACAGGTTTTGCAAACAGTTTTTTGTGCACCCATCCGTCCCGGCCGTCAGGCAGTTGCACATGATGCCATTCCTCCTGACTTTCTTTTATGATTACTGCTTCCCCTTTTTTCAGAACAGTGAGAACTTCGGAACCGAGATCAGGCGACACGCGGACATTGCCTTTTACGGTAAGGGTCATGCTGTCTCCGGGTTTTGCTTCCTTTCCAGTGAAAGTTTTTTCCCCCAAAGTGCTTCTGTGCACCCATCCATGCTCCCCGTCATCCAACTGGATATGATACCATTCATCCTTTACCTCAATCACTGTGACAGCCTGCCCTTTTTTCAACTGGGCATTGATTTTGGCGTTCAGAGATGCATCTTTACGCACATTGGCTTTTTTCACCTGTATGGAAAGGGTTTTGGGAGAGACCGGGGAATCCTGGATTTTTTTGTCTTCCGGAGTATCAGCTTTCTCAGAGGAAACATCAGCCTTTTTTTCCTCACCGCTTATTGGAACACCGGATTTCTCAGGAGAAACAT
>CAZHPS010000012.1:0-32713 GCA_964534335.1 uncultured Desulfobacterales bacterium | reverse complement strand
TACAGCTTTTTGGAAATTAATTCATGATATTAATAAAATTTAAGCGAATGGACAGGTATTATATTGCATAAAATGAATTCAATATATGCACCTGTTTCCCCTTTTCTGTAAAACAGGAAACTCATTTTGCTTCCGCGTGATGCAGATGCTCGCTTTCCCATCTTTTATCCAGAAAATACAGAATCGGCACAGTCATGCGGGAGAAGAACAGAGATGCCACTTCCCCTGCCATAAGCGCGATGGCAAGTCCCTGAAAAATAGGATCAAACAAAATCACAGACGCACCCACGACCACTGCTGCTGCTGTGAGCATCATGGGACGGAAGCGAACCGCTCCCGCGTCAATCACGGCTTTGTCCAATGGCATTCCCTGTGCAATCCGCAGTTCAATGAAATCCACCAGAATAATGGAATTGCGTACAACGATTCCGGCTCCTGCTATGAATCCGATCATGGAAGTGGCTGAGAAAAACGCGTTCATGGCCCAGTGCACAGGAAGTATGCCAATCAGGGAAAAGGGAATCGCCACCATGATAACAAAGGGAGTGGAAAAGGACTGGAACCAGCCCACCACCAGCACAAAAATCAGCACCAGTACCACGCCGAATGCAATGCCCAAATCCCGGAAAACTTCGTAGGTGATATGCCATTCCCCGTCCCATTTCATGGAAATGCGGCGGTCGCTTTCCGGCAGAGCGGCTGTGTGCTGTTCAATTTCATAGCCTTCAGGCAGTTGCAGGGCTTTGATCTTTTTCTGCATTTCAAAAATGGCATAAACAGGACTTTCCCTGGTTCCTGCCACATCTCCGGTGACATACACCACAGGCATAAGATTTTTGTGATAAATGCTTTTGTCTGCTTCGGTTTTCCGCACAATCAGGAAATGGGACAGAGCCATAGGACCGGACTGTGTGGGGATTTTCACGGCCTGCAGAAGTTCAATGCCTGCACGGTCAGCCAAAGGCGGATGGATACGTATGGGTACATCCTCTTTTTCCAAAGGCTGGTGCAGCAGACCGCTTTCCTTTCCCTGCAAAACCGTTTGCAGCGTCTGAGTGATTTGAGCCACACTTATGCCGTGCAATGCCGCCTTTTCCTGATCCACATCCAACTGATACCGGATATGATCCTCTTCCATATACCAGTCTGTGTCCACAACGCCTTCGGTATTTTCAAAAATATCCATTATCTGCAATGCAATTTCCCGCTGGCGTTCATAATCCGGCCCGTAAACTTCGGCCACCAGAGTGGAAAGCACAGGCGGGCCTGGCGGAACTTCTGCAATTTTGACCCGTGCCTGATACTGATCCGCAATGGCTTTGATTGGCGCACGCACACGTTTGGCAATGTCATGGCTCTGCTCTTTTCTCCGGGATTTGGATACCAGATTGACCTGAATATCAGCCATATGCGGACCTTTGCGCAGATAGTAATGGCGCACCAGTCCGTTGAAATTGAAAGGGCCTGCTGTGCCGGAATAAATCTGGTAATCCGTGACTTCATTCACGGTTTTCAGATATTCCCCCATTTCCAAAGCCGCTGATGTTGTTTCTTCCAATGTCGCTGTTTCCGGCATATCCAGAATGACCTGAAATTCGCTTTTGTTGTCAAAAGGCAGCATTTTCACCTGCACCAGTCCCACTGCCACCATTGCACAGGCCAGCACCAGCATTCCTGTTACAGCAAGGAGAAACGTCCACCGCCAAAAGGGTTTGTGCAGCAGGGAATCCATGACTTTGCGGTAGACAAGAGTTGCTTTGTCCTCTTTGTGCGGATCGTGTCCGGTCTGACCTTCCTCATGCTTTATCAGTCTCACCGATGCCCAGGGCGTGACAAGAAAAGCCACGATCAGGGAAAAAACCATAGCTGCGGATGCGCCTATGGGAATGGGACGCATATACGGCCCCATGAGTCCGCCCACAAAGGCCATAGGCAGAATAGCGGCTATCACAGCAAGAGTGGCCAGAATTGTGGGATTGCCCACCTCATCCACAGCCTCAACAGCCACCTGAAACCGGGAGCGGTTTTCATTTTCCGGGAGCCGGTAATGGCGCACCACATTCTCCACGACCACAATCGCGTCATCCACCAGTATGCCAATGGAAAAAATCAGGGCAAACAGCGTGATGCGGTTGAGAGTGTAACCGTAAAGATAAAAAGTGGTCAACGTCAGTGCCAGAGTTACGGGAATGGCAAAGGCCACAACGCCGGATTCACGGTGTCCCAGTGTGAACCAGATAAGGATGGTGACAGAAATCACGGCTATGAGCATATGCCAGAGCAGTTCATCTGACTTTTCTTTTGCTGTCTCTCCGTAATGGCGGGTTACGGTCAGTTGAATATTGTCCGGAATCAGTTGACCGCGCGCGTCCTCAATGCGGGCCAGCACATTTTCAGCCACAGAAATCGCGTTGGTTCCCTTGCGCTTGGCAACAGTAATGGTGACAGCCGAATGCACGCCGGACGGGCGATCTTCCGGAGCAATGCCAATATCGCCCGCGGCAGGGCCGGTTCCGAAAAACACATACTGATCCGGTTCTCCGGGGCCGTCTGCAATTTCCGCAACATCCCGCAGATACACGGGTCTGCCCTCATGCACATTGATGATCACCCGTCCCACATCCTCGGCATCTTTGAAAAAACCGCCGGTATGCACAATGATCCGGCCTTCACGGGAAGGAAAACTTCCCGCATCCGAAGCCTGATTTGCAGCCATAATCATACCAGAAACCTGCTGTGCGTCCAGACTGTAGGCTGCCAGCCGCACAGGGTCCAGATGCACAGTCACCTGACGCTGTTCCCCGCCAATGATGGAAGTGATGGAAACATTGGGTTCCTGTTTGATCAGATCTTCCACTTCTGCGGCCAGTCTCCGCAAAATATAATGATCCGCGTCCTCACTGTGAAAGGTAAGAGCCAGAATCGGCACATCATCAATATAGCGGGGTTTGATCAGCGGGGGACTGACCGAATGGGGAATGCGGTCAAAATTGGAAGTCAGTTTGGTCTGCAGCCGCACAATGGAGCGTTCCTCGTCCTGA
Organism: uncultured Desulfobacterales bacterium; assembly: GCA_964534335.1. Taxonomy (GTDB): domain Bacteria; phylum Desulfobacterota; class Desulfobacteria; order Desulfobacterales; family Desulfococcaceae; genus JAABRU01. Next base: position 29,672 of record CAZHPS010000012.1, on the reverse strand, counting down.
CCCACCAGAAAACGGACAATTGCCATAGACATGCCGGGCATGGATGTGGAGTAAACATATTCTACACCCGGAATCTCCCAAAGCAGTTTTTCCATAGGTTTTGTGACACGCTGCTCCACTTCTTTGGCACTTGCGCCCGGCATCTGCACAAATACATCTATCATGGGAACAATGATCTGGGGTTCCTCCTCGCGGGGCAGCGCAATGACAGCCGCAATTCCCAAGAGAATCGAGGCAATGATGACCAAAGGGGTGAGTTTGGAATTGATGAAATAAGCCGCGATCTTTCCTGCCGGGCCGGAAGCCGTGTTTTGATCTTTGCTGCTCATGACAGGGCCTCCGGTTTTGGGTAAATGCAGGGTTTCCCACAGAGAACACAGAGTGTTTCACAGAGAACACAGAGAGTTGTTTTCTGCGTGTGTTCTTTGGGGAAAAACTCTTTGTCTGTTGCCAAAACACAGTCTGTCATAAGGGACATCCCGGCTATTTTTGTTCCGTCTCTGAGTTCTGCCGGGGGACTGGTGACATAACGGGTTCCGGTTTTGAGTCCGGATATCACTTCAATCTTATCCCCGAACTGCCGTCCGGTACGCACAAGCCGGAAACGGGCAATATTTTTCCCATCCACCAGAAAAAAACCGGTAAGCTGTCCCCGGTAAACCAGAGCGGTCTGGGGAATCAGAAGAATGCCGCCTTCTCCCACCGGAATACTGACCCGTGCAAACATGCCGGAGCGGATCTGGCTGTTTTTCGGATCATCTTCCGGCAGCATCACTTTGACCGTAAAGGATCGGCTCATGCGATCAGCAGATGGCACAATGGTTTTCACTGTTCCCCGCAGCGTATCTCCCAGAGAGGGAATGGAAACCTCCACTTCCTGATCCGGACGCACAGCCTGAATATGGTATTCCGGCACAAGCAGATCTGCCTGAAATCCGCCTGTTTTTTCAATGGTGAGAAAAGGGGTTCCGGGCGCTGCCAGCGCGCCCGCGTCTATCATTTTGGCTGTAATGATTCCGTCATAGGGTGCAAGAATTGTTGCATCTTTCTGGGATAAACCAGCCGAGGAAGTGGCCGCGTCAGCCTGCTGAATCCGGGATTTGGCTGCGGCCACCATTGCCTCTGCCTGTGCCAGCGCAGCCTGTGCCTGCCGGTAACGTGCCTCAACCTCGTCAAATTCCTGCCGGGTGGCAGAGTTTTCTTTGAGCAGTTGCTGATAGCGTTTGTATGTGGATTCGGCCAGTCTTGCGCCTGCACGGGCAGAATCCCGTGCCGAAACCGCAGCGGATTCCGCACGCCGGGCTTCAGACAGACCTGCCTCAGCCTGCTGCAAACCCGCATCCACCTGACGCGCATCCAGCACCACCAGCACATCCCCCTGTTTTACGGCATCCCCTTCCTTTACATTCACGGCTTTGACCGTACCCATAATCTTGCCGGAAAGGGTGCTGGAATTTTGGGCTGTGATGGTTCCCAATGCCTCATACACAATGGACTGGCTGGAAATTTCCGCAACAGCGGTTTCTGCTTTCACGGTTCCGGCAGAAACCGTTTCCGTGTTTCCGGGGCCAATTTTCTCTCCGCACGCGCAAAGCAGCAGAGTCAACAGAAAAAAAGATGAAAGATTACGTAGCATGGCAACTCCCTGTGTGAATGTCAGAACAGCAGTTTGGTAAAAAATTTCGGTTTTAATGACTTCAAAAACTTATAATTGATGAACCGGTAAAAAAATCTGATTTCAGATTGTCCCCTCATTCCGGAGAAAGCCTGAAACTGCATAAATCCTCTTATGTTATGACAGGCTGCGCTCCTTTGCCTGGGTGTATCATCCCCCAATCTTTTTCAGAAAATCCTGTACAAAAATATTTACATGATATATTAAAATGTTAAATATTCATATACGCGGTTTTTCCCATCAGCGGAAGAAAATATATCATAAATCAGCATATCCGTCATCAAAATAAGAAAGGGAATTTCATCAATGATCATTGTCAGTGCCTGTCTTGCAGGTGTCTGCTGCCGGTATAACGGCGAAGGATACTGCATTGAAAAAATTGTGCAACTGCTTTCACAGGGACTGGCTCTGCCGGTCTGCCCGGAACAACTGGGCGGAATGCCCACGCCCAGACCGCCTGCGGAAATCCTTAACGGAAAGGTCATCACGCGGGAAGGTACAGATGTGACTGCATTTTTTCACAAAGGCGCGCAGGAAGTCCTGCGCCTCGCTGAAATGGTGAACTGCACACAGGCCATACTCAAGGCACGTTCCCCTTCCTGCGGCTATGGGCAGATTTATGACGGCACATTTTCCAAAACACTGATTCCCGGAAACGGAATCCTTGCGGAAATGCTTTCGCTGAAGGGAATACGGATTTGCACGGAAGAATCTTATGAATGATGAATATTAAATGGTTAATGGGAAAAATCTTTTGAAGTCTGAGAAAGCGAAATGCAGTCAGGGTATTGACAAATCAGGGAAGAGAATTAAGAATGTAAAAGAATTTTTTTGCAGGATTCAGGACTGCTGAGAAATAAGGCAATTTATGAAAATAAATATACCGTTCAGTTCACAGCACAAACTGGAATCTTATGCTGCTTTGTGGTATATTCTTTTCACTAAATAGCCTAAAAAGACAAAAACTGTGTTTTCTGTAAAAATGATGTGCCAAACACTCTGATATTTTTGGTAATGTGTCAAATCCCCTGCCTGTTTTTATAATTTAACCGCAGAGTAACGCAGAGTTTGCACAGAGTTTTCTTACAGGCTGTGGAATGCTGATCTGGCGATTTGATCCTCTGCCATATTTTCGCAGTGTATCAAAATGGCTGATTTTTTTTGCATCTGAATTTTCCACAGAAAAAACTCTGTGTGACTCTGCGGAAAACTCTGTGTTACTCTGTGGTTAAAACAGGGCTGACAGCCGATTTGATCCTTTACCCATATTTTTTGGGAAAAGATATTTTCTTAAAAAGATTATAAGCAACAGACTGATAAAACATGTTCCGATTTGCTTCCCCTTATTTTTTTCTGCTTCTGGCTTTGATTCCCATAGCCATGTTTTACCGATCCCGCAGACAGGTGTATCCGGTTATGGGCGTATCCGGTCTGACCGGGTTACGCGGCCTGAAACCATCGCCTGTGCTGCGATTCCGCTGGATCATTCCTGCCCTGAAATACGTGGTTTTCTGCCTGCTGATTCTGGCTCTGGCCCGGCCCCAGTGGGGAACCCAGAAAATCAATGTCATGACTGAGGGCATCAATATCATTCTGGCTGTGGATTTGTCCGGAAGCATGGCTGCGCTGGATTTCAGGCGCAAAGGGAAAATCATCAACCGGCTGGAGGCTGTCAAAGGCGTGGTGGAAAATTTTGTGCAGAAACGCTCCGGAGATCGCATTGGAATGGTGGTTTTTGGAACCAATGCCTATACCCAGTTGCCTTTGACACGGGATTACAATACCATTGTCTCGCTTCTGGCCCGTCTGGAAATCGGAATGGCCGGGGAAAGAACCGCAATTGGGGATGCCATTGGCATTTCCCTTAAACGGCTGGAGGATATTCAGAGCAAATCCAATATCATCATTCTTTTGACTGACGGCAGCAGCAACGCGGGGGAACTCGCACCTGACACAGCATCGGAGATTGCCGTGCAGAAAAAGGTCAAAATTTACACCATTGGTGTGGGAACACAGGGTGAGGCTCCGTTTCTGGTAAGACATCCCATTTTCGGGGAGCGGTATGTGTATCAGAAAACCGAAATGGATGAAGAAGTTTTGCGAAAGATTGCGGACAAAACCGGGGGAATGTATTTCCGGGCTGAAGATTTGGAAGGATTGGAAAAGATTTATGAAACCATTGACAAAATGGAAAAGACCGAGGTGAAAGTGGAGCATTTTGCCGAATACCGGGAGTTTTATCCCTGGTTTCTCATTCCGGCTTTTGTGCTGCTTATCTGCCGGATTTTTCTTATCAATACAAGATTTCTGAGGATTCCATGAAATTTGCCAGAATGGAAATGCTTTTTCTGATTTGGGCAGTGCCTGTCTGTTTTCTGCTGTATCTGTACGGAAACAAAAAGCGGAAAAAAATACTGGAAACTTTTTCCACACGCAGGGGACTGAAATCCATTGTGCCTGTGCGCGGGGACACGCGCAGATGGATAAAAGCGGGACTGGCACTTGCAGCCATGACAGTTATGGCCCTGGCCCTTTCCGGCCCCCAGTACGGATACAAATGGCAGGAAACTCAGCAGCAGGGTGTGGATATTGTCATTGCGCTGGACTGCTCCAAAAGTATGCTCGCGACTGATATAAAACCCACGAGGCTGGATCGTGCCAAACGCAAGATTTACGATCTGCTTGGCATTTTGGAAGGCGACCGGGTGGGACTGGTGGCTTTTGCGGGTACGGCATTTCTCCAATGTCCGCTTACACTGGATTATGGCGCATTTCACATTTTTCTGCAAACCCTGACCCCGGATTATCTGCCGGTGGGCGGAACCGACATCAGCGCGGCTGTGCGCACTTCCCTGTCAGCGTTTGATGAAAAAGTCAGCTCTGAAAAAGCCCTGATTCTCATCACAGACGGAGAAAATACCGGTGAAGATGATCCCATAAAAGCTGCGGAAGAAGCGCAGAAAGCAGGAGTGAAGATTTTCTGCATTGGTGTGGGAAGTGAGGGCGGTGTGCCTGTTCCGGAAAAGGAAGGTTCCCTGAAAAAAGACAAAAGCGGTCAGATTGTTGTCACGCGGCTTGATGAGGAAAGCCTGAAAAAAATGGCTGTTCTCACTGGAGGAACCTATGTGCGCTCTGTGGCCGGGGATATGGATCTGGAACTGATTTACAAACAGGAAATACGGGGGAAAATGGAACAGTCCGCTCTGGCCGGGGGACGCAGACAGATTTGGGAAGACCGGTATCAGTGGGTGCTGATTTTTGCCCTGATATTTCTGGGAGTGGAAATCTTTTTGCCATCAGTTGGAAAAGCAGCCGCTGTGCTTGCGTTTTTTGTTTTGATTTCCATGCCGTATGATGTTTATGCCAATGCCATGCGCGACGGGCTGGAGGCATATGACAAAGGTGAATATGAAAAGGCTTTGAAATTTTTCATTGACGCGCAGTTGGATGATCCGGACAATCCCAAGATTCTCTACAATATCGGCAATACCTATTACAAGCTGGAGAATTATGATTCTGCCGCGCAGAATTATTCTAAGGCATTGGAAAAAGAGGATAAGGAACTGAAAGAAAAACTGCTTTACAATCTGGGAAATGCCAATTTCCGGAAGAAAAAATATGACGATGCCATCAAAAATTATGAAGCCGCGCTGCAAATCAATCCTGATGATCCGCAGGCAAAGCAGAATATGGAATTTGCAAAACAGGTGAAAGAGCAGATGGAACAGCAGCAGAAACAGGAATGTGATAAGGGCGAAAAAGGCGATAAGGATCAGGAAAAGAAAGACGGGCAGGACAAGAAAAAAGGGGAAAATCAGGATCAGGAGAATCAGGATCAGGATAAGAAAGAGGGAGAAGATCGGGAGAAGAACGGGGAGCAGGAAAATCAGGAGCAGGAAGAGAAAAGCGGGGAGCAGTCTGAACAGCAGGAAGATCAGGGAGAAGAACAGAAATCCGGTGAGAATAAGGACAAAGCTCAGCCTTCTCCTGAATCTGGCAAAGAAAAAGAGGATGAGGGCAAACAATCTGCTTCCGGTGAGGAAAAAAAGGAAGAGGAAAAGCAGATGGGAGAGGCTAAACCCTCTGACGAAAAAAATCAGCCGGATGCTGATGCCGCTCAGCAGCAAATGGAAAAAATGTTAAACCGCCTGAAAGATGAACCCGGAAAAGCCATGATTCCCCGTTACCGGGAACGGCATGTGGAAAAGGATTGGTAATGAGGAACAAATATTTTATTGCAATCATTGTGTTCTCTCTGCTTCTGCCGGAACCAATGCACGCAGCAGAAGTCAGTGCAACTGTGAATCGTACACAACTGCGGCTGGGGGAATCCCTTGAACTGAAAATCACAGTCAGCGGAGAGGAGGGAAATGTTGATCTCAGTCCCATACAGGATTTCAAGGTGATTTCCAGAGGCACTGCCACCAGCATCAATATGATCAACGGCCAGTTTTCCCGTGAAACAGCATATACTTATACCCTGATTCCCCTGAAGGAAGGCAGTCTGACCATTCCCTCTCTGCCGGTGAATTCCGGAAGCCGGACCTGGCACACAAAACCTGTATCAATTATGGTTTCCCAAACAACGCAGCAGACTGAGGGAAACAAAGCGGATCAGGATGTTTTTGCACAGGCGCAGGTTTCAGAAACCTCCCCTTTTACGGGTCAGCAGATTGTCTATACCATCAAAATTTTTCAGGCTGCGGAAATTGCCAATGCAAAAGTGCAGCCTCCTGATTTTTCGGGATTTACATTCAAAGAACTCGAAGAACGCAAACAGTACCGCACAGGAATCAATGGCAGGGAATTTCATGTTACTGCCCTGACTTATGTGCTGATTCCCGTAAAACCGGGACAAGTCACCATAAACCCTGCTGTTCTCCAGTGTGATATTGTGCGCCGTTCCGGCAGAAGACGCAGCTTTTTTGATGATCCTTTTTTGGGTGGCAGACTGGAATCCGCTGTATTTCAGACCGAACCGCTTAACCTGAATATCCGTCCCCTGCCAAATTATGAAGGAACCGGGAAATTCTCCGGGCTGGTGGGAAAATTCAGCATTCACACTGCCATTGATCCTGGTGCAATCAAAGTCGGGGAATCCGCGACCCTGTCTCTTGTCATATCCGGAACAGGCAATATCATGGACGCGGGGATTCCGGAGATTGCCATTCCAAATTCTTTCAAAACCTATAATGACAGCCCGGAAGATGCCATTCAGGTCAGTGAAAAAGGCTATTCCGGTCAGAAATCCTTCCGCACTGCGCTGGTTCCCTCTGAACCCGGAGAATATGACATTCCTGCCGTGCAACTGGTTTATTTTGATACTGAAAAAGGGGAATATGCAGCCGCTACAGCGCAGGCTCTCCGTGTAAGCGTATCTCCTTCAAATGAGAAAGCAGATGATATGAATGCAGTTTCCGCGTCTTTGCCGGAAAAACCTTCTTTTAAGAAAAAAGTGGAATTCACAGGCCGGGATATTCTGCCACTGAAGGAAGATATGAATGTGCTGAACACGCAGAAATCCATGTCTGCCATGCTTTTTTTTCTTTTCCTTGCTGCACCTGTGTCTGTTTTTGTGATTGCAAAAACACTTGTTGTGATGACAGGAAAAAAACAGGAAATTCCCCAGATGATGGCACGCCGCGCACAGAATGCTCTGAAAGACGCGGAACGGGCAGTGTCTGATCCGGAGCGGTTTCTTTCCTGCCTGTACCGGGCTGTGATTTCCGCAATCCATGCCAAAGCCGGAACAGCAGGGGAATCCCTGACCTATGCAGAGGCTGCGGAAATTTTGCGAAGCAAAGGATTTGCTGAGGAAACTGCACGGAATGCGGCTGGGCTTTTGGAAAAAATTGAATCTGCAAAATTCAGCGGTCTGATGACAAAAGCAGATTTTGCCCAGCAACTGCTGAAAGAGACAAAGGATTTGTTCGGGAATATATCTGTATAGGGTTTGTAACAAAATAAACTGTTCCAAACCCTAAGGGTTTTCAAAACCCTTAGGGTTTCGGACAGAAAAATTGTACAGATTATTTCGTTACAAACCCATAACTGCCGTTACGCACTTCTGTCATACCGGCAAAACCGGTATCCGGAACCCTTTCAAAACACTGGATTCCGGCTTGCGCCGGAATGACGGTTAAAACAGATAACATCCTGATTTTTGAAAAGACTGCGTAACATTAGTACATAACATCAGTGTATAAAAAGCTGTTTGGAAATACCGGAGATTCCTGATTCCGGGATTTTTTATAGTGTAAAAATGATTATATTGCCTGATAAAACATTACTAAGGAGAAATATTTATAATGATTAAAGATGAAAAAATGACTCTATCTTTTGTATCTTTGAAGGAGGTAGATTCGAATAATCGACCAATTGGAGGTAATGCATCTGGATGTATTGTCGAATACAATAACAAAAAGTTTTTATTAACAGTATTTCATGCAGTCGGAAAAGGTAGATGGGGAATATGTCTTAGATGGATTCCTGAAAGAAGGACTGTCGAATCATATTTACTAAACAATTTAACTTTTCTAACAGAAATTGATATTAAAAGTTTTAAAAGCACTCAGATTGACTTTGCTGTTCAAATGATAAAAGAAAAAAACGTAGAACCATATTTTCAAGTAATTGATGTTAATGAAAATATAAAATATGAAAAGAAAATAACAATTCATCGTTTAAATTTTGAGGTCGAGCCATCTAAAGATCAGCTTTATAGTTTTGCTGGCCTAACACAATCACAAAAAATTGAAAGAGAAGGCGATAATGACATCATAAAACAACATGTTACTGTTGTTAAAAAATTAAAATTTATTAAAAAAATGGACGGCGATAACATATATGTATTCAAATTGCCTCATCCGTATATTGACCATAAGTTTTATAAAGGTTGCAGTGGTGCACCAATTCTTGATCAAAATAATAATATCGTTGCTTTAGTTGTTGAAGGGAATAAAGATACTGATGAAATATATGGTATTAATATGAATAAATTTAAAGTAATACTTGATGTAGAATCAGGATCTATAAAATAGCATTTCCATATTTCTTCAATTTTAGATACTAAGATAAAATATTTTATCCTGACAGATAATTATCTTTTATTTCATAAAGTTATGTATTGAATTATGAATATTCAGTTAATATAAATGGCAATATAACCCGGTGCTGAACTCGGACGCAAAAGAATTCCGTTCGCTATCGATCACCCCACCCTTTTGCGCCGGTTAGCTTTGTGTTATTTAACTGTTCTGTCAACATTTGAATGACGGATTCTTCTGTAACAAGGTTTTCAAAACCGTTGCACAGACTGTAGCTTCCCCAGTCAGTTAATTGGCATTAATACATTAATAAATGATTGCTGACAGATTATGAAACTATATCTTGACAATTGCACCATACAAAGACCACTTGATGACAGAAAGCAATTGAGAATTGCGATTGAAGGTGAAATAATACTGAATATCCTGTCTCTGATTGAAGCACAGCAGATTGAACTGATTTCATCCGAAGTTCTGGTTTATGAGGCACAGAAAATAACAAATATATTCCGTAAAGAATTTACCCTGAAAGTTCTGAGCAGAAGCAGTGAATTTATTCAACTTGATGATGAAATTGAAATCCGTTCGGAAACATTCATCAATTCGGGGATAAAACCGATTGATGCTCTCCATCTTGCATCATCTGAAAAATCAGGAGCCGATCTGTTCTGCACCTGTTATGATAACTTTCTGAAGAAAGCAAACAAAATGACAGATCTCAGAATCAAAGCGGTTTCAATTTTTGATCTGTTAAAGGAGATAGAAAAATGAATATTATGATAAAAGCCCTTAATGAAATCAATATCGAGGCAATCAACCTGTTAAACAGTTCTTTGGGAATAGCTGACACCATCCGATTTCTGAATCAGTTCACAACTGGATTCGGTAACTATACTTTCAAAGGTCATAATTTGTGATTTCCTGTACGGGCGATCCCCGTTGCCTACCCCATTCAGACAGGGCAATCGCAGGGTTGCCTCCGGAGTCAAAATCACAAAATATACCCTTCGTGAGTATACACTGAGGAAAAAGAAAAAATATTTGATAAAATGAGCCTTCAGGATATTGTTTCGGAAATAAAAAAATGAGAAAGGGCTAATCCGGCGCTCAGGCGGACTCTGTGTCTTTGTGGCTTAGTGGTGAAAATTCAGAACCTTCGGCAAAGCCGCAAAGAGTGTGCTGTTTTTGTAACAGGGATTACATTTTGGGGAAATAGGCATATGAAAATAAAAATATTGTGCATGATGCTTCTCTGGCTGATGCTGTCCGGAAATGCTGCTGCACAGGACAAGGAACTGACACAGGCTTTTCTGCACGGCATTGATCAGTACAAAGCCGGGGACTTTGCAGATGCTGTCCAGTCTTTTCAGAAAATTGCAGACGCGGGCATTCGCAACGGAAAACTGTTTTACAATCTGGGCAATGCGTATCTCAAAACCGGGAAAATCGGACCTGCCATGCTCTGGTATGAACGCGCGCTGCAACTGATTCCTGATGATCCTGACCTGCGTTTCAATTATGAATACGCGCTGACCCTGCTCAAAGATGACAGAGGGGAAAAAAACATCAGCATTGTCAGGATTCTGTTTTTCTGGAAATACATGCTCAGTCCCTCGGTTGTCCGCATAACAGCTCTTGTGCTGAATGCCCTGTTCTGGATTACGGTGACAGTCCGGCTTGTGATGCACAAAAAACTGCTGAAGACTCCGATTGTGCTGACATTAATTCTGGCTTCGGTTTTTTCCCTGACCGCCATATACAATTATTATGAATCCGGATATTTCCGCATGGCTGTCATTCTTTCTGAGGAAGTGCCGGTGCGCTCCGGACTTTCAGATGACGCGACAGAACTCTTCCGGCTGCACGCGGGAAGCAAAATACAGATTGAAAGGGAAAAACAGGGATATTACCGCATTGTTTTCACAGAAGACAAAATCGGGTGGATACGCAGCGCGGATGCAGGAGTTATCTGACTGAAAACAAACTGAATCAGAAGTATGGATATAAAAGATTTTGTCCATATGATTGCAGGAAACATGCAAGTATAGCCTTTAAGAAAATACTTTTGGGGTTTCACGCAGGTTGGGGTGAGGAACTAACACCAACAGAATCAGGGTGTTGGGGTTCACTGTGTTCACCCCAGCCTACCCAAAATAATTATCTTAAACACTATATCATGCAACCATACAGATATGTTTTTCAATCATCATCTTCCTCATATTGTCTGCCATTTTTGTCTTTATGCCCATCATGCTCTTTTTTCTTTTTATGCTCACCGTGCTCTTTCTTCGTATGCTCTTTCCGGGATTTCCTTTTCACTTCCTTTACGTGTTCCCCTTTGTTTTTTCCCCGTTCTTTCCGGAATTTGCGGATTTCCTTTGCCGTATGTTTCAGTCCCTTGATTCTCTGCCGGGAATCGTCCTTCAAATCCTTTCCCTTCATCCGGACAAATTCATCCTGTGTCTGAATTTCCATGAGTTCTTCGGGGCTGAAACGATCTTTGTTTTTCTTTGCATGTTTTCCGATTCGTGACCATTGCCGGTTCATGGCTTTGTACTGATTGGCATACAAACGGGATTTTCTCACTGCATTACGCAATACTGCACTCTGCTGTCCAAACTGCTGCATGGCCTGTTCAACCGCGTGCGGATCTCCGCCTGCCTCTGCTTTGCGCACAGCCTCCATAGCAGTTGCAACCTGCATCTGCGCATTCTGGAGTTCATTTTCCAAATCAGTATATTGTGCTGCCGCATTTTCAAAACGCTTCCGGAAACGGGGGAGCATGGTTCGAAGCTTTCCCTGCATGTCTTTTTCTTTTTTGCCACGCCACTCCTTCCATTTTCTGTCTTTTCCCGCAAAAGCGGGTAGCAGGTTCATGGATTCTGTTTCCTCATCCACTTCCGCACTCTGACCGGCTTCCAGCATTTCCTTTCCCGCTTCCCAGTCAACTTCAATCCGGCCTTCATCCACAGCAAAGGCAGTGGTGCCATCCAAAGAAACCACAGTGTCAAACACAGTTCCCCGGATTCCTGCAACCACAGTCGGGGTCTGAACCGCAGGCTGGGCATCATCCCCTTTCAGACTGCTGATGGTGGATCGCAGGAATCCTGTCACCAGACGAAGCAAAGGCTGGTTTCCCTCTTCTTTGGCAAGATCCGAGAATTCATCCACAGCCATTTCTGACGATTCCCCCAGTTCAAACATATCGGTATCATTCAGGGAGAATTTCACCCGGCTGTCCTCTCCGGTTATAAGGGTATCGCCTGCATACAGGGGAAGACCGGCCTGCCCGCTGCTTTCCTGACCATCGGCCCGTGTTACGGTCACAGTATTTTCCGCAGAAATAATCTGCCCGACAGCTTCTTCCGTATCCTGCCCGGAAACCGGGGAGACAAGAAGCAGTATCCACAGAATCAGCACATATGTTGCAACAGGTCTGAATTTCATTTTTTTCTCCTTTCAGGACTGAAAAATTTCCGCCATACGCTTTTCAGCGTAACTGTCCATGCCGGCATTCTGTATGAATCCGCAATGACCGCCGTAGCGGGTGAGTTCCACATGCAGATAGGGTGATGGAAACAGATGATCCAAATCCTGTGCAGGAATGACCGGATCATCCAGGCTGGCAAGGATATAAGAGGGAATGCACAGATGTTCCAGCACATTTCCGGTAAGAGCATATCCGTTCAGGTAGGCTTTGGCAGTGGGAAAACCGGTGTGGCGGGGTGCAAAATATTCGGTCATGCTTCCCAGAGTGGGAAAGCGGGAAAGATTTTCCAAATCAGATAATTGGGGAAAAAACCGGTATTTTTTCCCCAGGGAGCGTTTCCATTTTCCCATAAAATACCGGTGATAAAGTGCAGGCCCGTTTTCCAGCACATCCATTGTTTTCACCGGGTTCAGCACCGGACTGACGGCCATCACCTTTGTCAGCCGGATACCGGCCTGGGGCGCGCGAACCGCTATCCGCAGCCCGAAATTGCCGCCTAATGAAAATCCGGACAGAAACAGTTTTCTGCACGGAAACATATCCTGAACAGCTCTGACCGCTCCTACAGTTTCTTCTATGCGGCAGGAATGAAAGAGTTCCGGATTGAGATGATGACTGTCTCCGTGATCCCGGAGATTGAGCCGGAAAATGTCAAATCCCTGCCGGAAAAGAAAAGAGGCCGCTGACAGGAGGTAAACCGAATCAGAACTGCCCTCCCATCCATGAATAAGAATGACCATATCCCGCAGCCCGTTTCTGTGCGCAGAATAATTCCCCAAAAGGCGTACACCTTTTCCGCAGTCAAGAATGTGGGATTCGGCCTGTTTCAGCAAATCCCGTGCCTGAAAACGGATAAAGTGACGCCGCAGTTTCATGCTGGCCAGCACGGACTGCACATGGGGATTGCGGAATACCGGAGAAGGACGGAAACCATCTGTCATTATTCAGCATCTCCTGTTCCGGTTTTACACTCCGGACACATCCTTTCCGCATTTTTTGCAGATGGTGGCCCGTTTTTTGATGATTTCCGTGCAAAAGGGGCATTCACGGGTAAAGTGGCGTTCATGCAGTTTTTTCACAGCAGATTCCACCTGCTGTTGCAGCACATTGTTCTGAAAATCAACATTGCGTATGGTGTCAATGGCCTCCATACTGCCGATATCGCCAAGCATTTCCGCTGCTTTCAGCCGTACCCGTGTCGGTTCGCCTGTATCCAGCAGAAGCCTGGTCACTGTGATTTCGTCTTTGTCAACATAACAGCCGGCCAGTATGGAAAAACCCTTTTTGATGCCCTCTTTGAGCATTTCCTGCTCCAGCATCATCCGGTTGTCAATGATCTGTCCTGTTGCCCCCTGGGGACTGAAAACAGGCATACATTCAAACTCTTCCGAATCCCTGTAACACATGCACCTGTATGAGGCTGTCTGACCGAAGTTTTCCTCCAGATCCTTCCATCCGCTTTTATAAAGGGAGCATTCGTCATTGAAGCATACAAAAAGATAGGGTGCGCACCAGCCCAGCCCGTCACTGAAATTGACCGGCGGCACTTCCCATATGGTCATTTCCTGATGGCAGTGGGGGCATACAGGCTTACTGTCGCTTAACATTTTTTCCAGATACTGGTCTTTTGTTTCCTCTGTCGTTACCATTTTCATTGCATTATCCTCCGATTGGTATATTGTTATGCGGCTCTTCTGACAGGGGCTAAGCAGAACATACAGAACTCCGCCAGCCCCCAAAAGATCAGAATTGTGTGAAAAAGATAAAATAAGATGAAAGAGAATATCTGCAAGTATTTTTTTCAGGACTGCGGTTTTCAGAAAAGAATTTTGAAAAACCGGGGGGGGAAAATCATTCAGGGAGTTTCAGCAGCCTCCGGGAACGGTCAGCCAGTTGGCATATTCGGATCCCGGTAAAGGATATCCCGCTGGAAACAGACCGGCTGCCAGTCTTTTTCAGACAGATAATGCTGATATTTTTATATAATATCTGTATAACCTTTTTCCGGCTCCCATTTCCGGATTTTCAGGTAATCCGGAAAGGCAAAAGGTTTGAACAGGGACTTGTTCATCAGCATCCGCAGACATTCCTGTATTCCCTCAGTGATGGTCGGGTGGGGATACACAGATTTGAGAACATCAGGAACGCCTTTGCCCTGATCCATGAAATGGGCAATGGACATAATCGTGGATGATACCTGAGGCCCGGCCGCCCGCATTCCCAGAATCCTCCGGTTTTCATCATCTGACACAATAATTTTCACAAATCCTTCGGTGGATCGCATGGCAATGGCCCGGTTGCACAGGATATTGGAATACCAGGCCACCCGGAAGGGAATTCTGTTTTTCCGGCATCCTTTCTCATTCAGACCCACTGCCGCAACTGCCGGATAAAAGAACATGACAGTGGACATATTATCGTAATTCAGAGGCCATTTTGCACATCCAAACATATGCTTTACTGCATAACGGGCTTCCATTTCCGCAATATTGACCAGCGCGGGATTATGGGTAATATCACCTGCCGCATAGATATGATCCTGCAAACAGCAGTTTTCATCCGTGTGCAGAATACCGGGTTTGACCGTGATTCCCAGATGCTCCAGTCCAAGCTGGGAAAGATCAACTGTCCTGCCGATGGAAACCAGAGCTGCATCTGCTTCAATGACTTCGGAGTGACCGTCCTCAAAATCAAGAATGACCTGAATATGATCCGGATTTTTGATGATGTCCCGCAGTTTGGCAGAATGGATGACCCGGACACCGTTTCTGACCAGATTGTTCTGGACAAAATCGCTGATGTCCTCATCCTCGTAAGGAATCACGCGGCTGGCATGATCCACCAGATACACTTTTGTCTGGCAAAAATTGGAAAAAATTGTGGCATATTCACACCCGATAATGCCTGCACCGATAATGACCAGTCTTTGCGGAAAGCACTGAAGATTCAGTATGCCGTCAGAATTGAAAATCTGTTTCTGATCCGCCTTAACCTGCGAAAAATCCCTGGGGGTTGATCCTGTGGCTATCAGAAAGAAATCCGCTGACACCCTTTCGCATTTTCCGTCCCTGCACTGAATTTCCACTTCTTTTTCCGAAACAAAGCGCGCCCATCCCTGTCTGTATGTCAGGGAGCCGGGGCCTTTCCACCGCTGCGGGGAAAAGGTTTCCATCTGGGAAAGCATCTGATACTGTTTTTCCTTTGCAGCCTGAATCACTGAGGCACGGACAGCGCAGTAATCCACTGTAAGACCTGCGGCTCTGTATCCCCGGTCGGTTTTTGCGGCAATGGCATAATCTTTTGCCAGTTCCCACATGGTTTTGGAGGCCAGCGCGCCCCACATAATACCGGATCCGCCGATTTCACGGCCTTCGATGATGCAGACATGTTTGCCCAGATCCAGGGCGCGCATGGCTCCGGCAAAGCCAGCAGGCCCGCCTCCCAAAACACAGAGATCATATTTGTCAGACATATTTTTTTCCCCGTAAAAGAAACTGGATGTCGATTTTTCAGATAAAGGTTTTTATAATGTTTCAACTTTGGCTTTTTATGGCATGAATTTTGCGTCTGAAATATTGAATTTTAATGCTGCTCTTTTATGTCAGTTGATTTATATGCTTTAACAAATTGATTTAAATTAATATTATAGTGCATCATTTCACTTAAAATTGTAGGTCGGATTAGCGACAGCGTAATCCGACACGGTGATTTTGATAATATATACTGATCCAATTTTGGTTTTATCCGGCATGTTTTTTGCCTGACAGTCCGGCCGGGAAAAATCATCCGTTTTTGGCCTGAAAAACCCCGCAGACGGGCTGAAAAAAAACTGTTTTGGTGCAGTTTTGGCGCATAGGCAATTTCCATGCCAAAGAAAACCAAAATTGGATCAGTATAATGTTTCAACTTTGGTTTTTTTCGGCATAATTTTTGCGATGTGGTCAGAACCGGAAAAA
The DNA here is from genome assembly GCA_964534335.1 of uncultured Desulfobacterales bacterium. Classification (GTDB taxonomy): domain Bacteria; phylum Desulfobacterota; class Desulfobacteria; order Desulfobacterales; family Desulfococcaceae; genus JAABRU01. The sequence continues at coordinate 13,505 of CAZHPS010000012.1, read as the reverse complement.
ATCATCCTTTCTGACCTGAAAAAACCTTCGGACAGGCTGAAAAAACATGTTCCTGACGGCAGGCAATTTCTGTGCCATAAAAAACCAAAGTTGAAACAGTATACAAAAATTAAATTGGTCATGTACTGCATAACCAACTTATTTTTTAAATAATCATGTGTCGGATTACGGCCTTTGGCCTAATCCGACCTACAGGTATAACTATTTTATTTTTTAAATAATCATGTGTCGGATTACGGCCTTTGGCCTAATCCGACCTACAGGTATAACTATTTTAAATTATAATAATAAGTAGGTCGGATTAGCGACAGCGTAATCCGACACAGTGATTTTGATAATACAAAAAGTAAATTGGTCATGTACTGCATAACCAATTTACTTTTATAGAATATCTGACTGATTAAAAAACTGAATTTTTGAAAAAATTCAGTTTGTGATGCTATAACATTATCTTGGTCATGCACTAGCGGATGGCAGCGGCAATTTTTTCGGCTGTTTTCCGTATGGCATCCATATTACCGGGTTTCAGCACCCAGTTGGTCATGGTCAGCTCCGGTTCCCCTGCGGAACGGGGAATCAGATGATAATGATAGTGCATCACCACCTGATTGACTGCCTTTCCGTTGAGCTGGAGGCAGGCAATGCCTTCGGGTTTCATGGCTTCTTTGATGGCCTGGGCAATCTTTTTCGCGGCTTTGTGGATCGCCACCATATCCTCATCGCTCATTTCCCAGATATTTTCCGCATGGTTTTTCGGGATGATCAGGGTGTGTCCGGTGCTGATGGGATTGATGTCCTCAAACGCATACACACGATCATCTTCATACACTTTGAAACTGGGAATCTGTTTTTTGACGATTTTGCAGAAAATACAGTCTGTCATTTTTCCCTCCTGTAATAAAAATATGGAATATCAGCAGATCGGAAATTTTTCGGATGGGTGCAAAAACTGTATTTCTGCACCCGGAACAGTTTTGAAACCGATCTGCTTAATATCCGTTCCTTTTCCCAAAGTCTATCCTCTGAGTTTCAGGCACAGTTGTGCCACTCTCTGTCCCAGTTTCATTCCGTTTTCAAGGGTTGCACTGTCCGGTATTCCAACGCAGGAAGTTCCGTAATGTCCGGTGGCAGACAGAGGATCGCCTGCAACAACCATGCCGTAGATCAGCAGGCACTGTATAATGGACATCATGGTGGTTTCCTTGCCCCCGCTGGGATCTCCGGAAGTGGCAAAAGCCGCTCCGACTTTGCCTTCCATTTTTTTGCGCACACTGACGAAATCATCAAACACTTTTTTCAGTTCCGCAGCCATAAGTCCGAAATAAACCGGGGAACCTGCAATGATTCCCTCGGCACTGACAAAATCCTCTTTTGTCACCTCATCGGTTTTTTTCAGCGCGGATTCAGCACCTTCAACTGAATCAACGCCTTTGGCAACAGCCTCAGCCAGTCTGCGGGTATTGTTGCCTTTGGAATAATACAAAACAAGAACCTTCATGAAACCTCCTTTGAAATTGTTTTTGTTATTTGTGGAAAAAATTCCGGGCACTCCGGGAAATATATCTGAAATCCGCGTGAAAATAAAGAGTTTTGTCTGAAATATCCGGAAATGTGAATTTCCTGCTCCTTTTTCCTGAACAGAAAAGCATATCTTCCGGATTGCTGCACTTTTTGGTTCCCATAGCCAGAATACCGGCATTTTCCTTTCTGTGGCACAAAGCAGGCAGTCCTGTTTTGAAAATGATTTCGGGGGGAACATGATCATAATTATTTCAGACAGAAATGATAAATTTTCCGAATGCCGGATTTCCTGAAAAAAAAAGGAAGCACTCTGTATCATATCCAAAAGCAACATATTTTCACTGTGTCAGATAATTTGACAGTTGTAAATTTTTTTGACATCCGCAACGGCATGGAAAATAAAAAAAAACAGGCAGAAACAGCGATGGCAGGGATGATTCTGATACCGATTCGTCTATTGGTTTGATCCGATATTGTCAGTTTTTCCGAAGTTCCGCGTGTGCGGAAAACCGCTTTGCTTAATTTCTGCACTCCTCCAAATCAGGCCGGGCCGAAACCGGAGGCAGAAAGAGTTGACAACTTTTGAAAAATTGTCAACTCTTACACATGTGCATATTGTATAAAACCAATGGAGAATCGGTATTACAGGATAATTCTGATTCAGAGATTGGAGCCAGCCTGTGTTTTTTAACCACCAAACCCACGAACGGCAGCAAAGAACAGGAAAGGGAATTTCTGCATGCAGGCCCCGGCAGAAATTCCCTTTTATATTTTTTTTCAGAGAGATATGAAAAAAAATTTCAGAAAAAGGGATCATGGAAAAAAAAGAGGGGGGAAATCATTCTGCCTTGCATTCCTCCGGGGATTCAGCCTTGCGGATGCCAATCATTCCGAGGATAAAGGTGGCAGCAGCCAGCGGAATGAACGTGCGGAGAAATGTGCCGGTGAAATCATCGGGAATCTGTGCGCTCAGATACATGGACAGGGTCAGTTCGGAAAGAATGAGAATATCCAGAAAAATCACAAGAAATTTTTGTTTCCGATTCATTTTTGCACCTCCGGGTAAGGAACTGCCCGGAGATCATAAAAAATCCGGGCAGTGTTCGGGTTGTCTGCGGGGCCGATTCAGAACCTGCCCCGCATGATCTGGTGAACCAGACAGAATACTTATTTTTTCCGAAGATCCTGTTTGGATACATTCATAATCTTCATGGCCTTGAGAATAGATCCCTCTTTTACATACGCAATCCGCATCACATCGCCGATTGCCGGGGGAATGCCGATTTTGGCAGAGGAACAGTCAAACTGAAGCACGTTTCCCGTTGCTTTGCCATAGGGATTTTCCTTGGAAACAGAGATGTCATATTCTTCAATGGTCATCTGCCCCTTTTCTTTGTCATATGCTGTGCATTTGCCCTGCGCGACCTCTCCCGCATACAGATTTGCGGACACAAGACAGAATGCAAGACATGTGATGAACAATCTGATATATTTCATGTTTTTTCTCCTTATTGACTAGACCGGATTTGCTGCACCGGCATTTTTTGCCTTGTCCCGAAGTTCCTGGGCAGCCCCTGTAAACATAATCTTAATAATATAGAGGCAGATCAGACCGATGGTTCCCAGAATCAGAACAGCCGCAGGCATATCAAATTTGAATTCTTTCAGGACAATGGAAATCATACAGCAGACCACCGCGATACCGAAAGCCAGGCGGATGCCGTATCCCTGTGCGTATTTGGTGGCAACTGTGCCGATCTGTGCGCCGATGGCTGCACCGGTCAGCATGACAAACACGGCCACAAGCTCAATGCGTCCTTTGATGGCATAGGTGAATGCACCGTAAAGACCGGAAATCATAACCTCAAACAAATCGGTTCCCACTGCGATGTGGGTGGGGCATCCGATCATGTATACCAGGGCGGGCATACGGAGCAGACCTCCGCCGATTCCCAGAAAACCGGCCAGCACGCCGGTTACGAAGCTGATGAACACAGGCAGCCACATGGAGCAGGTGAATCCTGCTGCTTTGAAATGCACCATGGGCGGGATTTTGATTTTGTGGAGGGTTTCGTACCAGGTAATGCCCTTGCCGCCCCCTTCTGCTTTGGCTTTCTTGCTGGTGGCCTTGAAATAATCATAAAAGACCATCCAGGAAATCAGGGCCAGGAATCCCACATAGACCCAGCGCACAATGCTGCCCACATTTCCCAGCCGTTCCAGGTACATGATAAGCTGGGCACCGACTTCAATGCCGAACATTGTGCCGATGAGCATGATCAGCCCAAGTTTGTAATCCACGTTCCCGAATTTGGAATGACGCATGGTGGAAATCATTGATTTTCCTGCAATGTGCGCCATATCCGTGCCAATGGCAAAGGCCATGGGAAATCCCAGAATATTGAGTCCCGGTGTCACCATCCAGGCTCCGCCCATACCGAAGAATCCCCCGATGGTTCCCACCGAAAACCCGATCAGAACCAGACCGGGCCAGAAGATATTTACGCCCGCAATGGGCATATACAGATACAGCCAATCCATATTATATATTCCTTATTTTGTTTAATTTTAATGTTCAATAATTTTACGGCTCTTGAGATCCAGACCGGTTCTTGACATCAGGAAGTCCATAAGAAAACCGAGAAAACATCCGTACACTGCCGTCAGCACGGTACACCATACGGCAAACATGGTAATATCCGTATTGTACAGATCGGCAAAGTATTTCTCCAACGAATTATGCACCATACGCGTATCCGCCACCACCACAATCTCTGTAGCACCGCCGCCTGCCGCCCATATCATGACCGGGGCAGTCATCTGAAGCAGCAGAATGGCTATCATTACACCCATCATTTTTCTCATTATCTTTCCTCCTGCATTGTTGTTTTTTTTCTCTTAGCGAACCGGAACATCCGGTTCAAACCTGACTGTCTTACAAGCAATTCCCGTGCCAATCCGGAACAATAATATCAGGCATGGTTCTTGCATAAGAAAATATTCCACTGCTTCGCTGACTGTCAAATAAAAAGGAACGCGTATGTTTTTACAGAAATGGTTCTCTTTCCGAAAACCGGTTTCTCCCCCACGGGAGGAGCTGATGAAGGCCTTTCAACTGAAATATGTCAGTTTCCGGGATCTGATCCAGTCAAACTCGGAACTGCTGAAGATTATTTCCGATATTGAGGAAAAACTCCGTGGGGAAGTCATCTTTGGCCAGGCATATATTGACGCACAGACCACACGCGCCCTGTTTCATACCGGACGGATGATCAGCGCGCTGGAAAAACTTTCCGGACAGCAGTATCCGCTTCTGTACAAAACCATAGAGCAGATACAGGGTGCGGTGAAACAGCAGCATACAGTCCTGCCGGTTTCCGGAACAGGGGCAAATGTTCTGCCCTATGCGCAAATCCACCGGGGCATGGCCGAATCCGTGGGAGAAAAAAATGCAAATCTCGGAGAGGTGATGAACCGGGTCGGGCTTCCTGTGCCCAGAGGATTTGCCATTACCGCAGCCGCGTTCAAAAACTTTATCCGCTACAATGATCTGGGGGACAGAATCCGGGATCTCAAGACAAAAACCGAGCTTCTGATGCCGGATACCATCATGGAGGCAAGCGAAAAGATACAGCATCTCTTTCCGGACGCGCAGATTCCCGAAGACATGGAAGAGGATATTTTGCAGGCATATGAAGAACTTCGCAGACTGTGTGCAGCAGAGGGAAGGGAACTGAAAATCGCTCTGCGCAGCAGTGCCATCGGCGAGGACAGCTTTCTTTCCTTTGCCGGACAGTATCTCACTGTGCTCAATGTTCCGGACGGAAAACTGTTTGAGGAATACAAACGGGTTGTCGCGAGTCTGTTCACACCCCGCGCCCTTTCCTACCGGCTGCATATGGGGATTCCCTTTGAGGAGTCAGCCATGTGCGTTGCCTGTCTGGAAATGATTGATGCAAAGGTCAGCGGCGTGATGTACACCCGTAATCCGGTACGGCCCCATGAAAAACGGATACTCATCACAGCCGTATGGGGACTTGGCCCCTATGTGGTGGACGGGGTCATTCCGCCTGACACATTTATACTGGATCGGAAATCTCCCCATGCCGTGCTGGAGACACGGATTTCAGACAAATCCGCGCGCATAATCGCGGGTGTGGAAGGCTATCTCACAGAGGAGAGTGTGCATCCGGAAGAACGGCAGACTGCCTGTCTCACCGAGGAACAGGCACAGGAACTTGCGGTCTGGGGCATGGGACTGGAAAACCATTTTGGATCGCCCCAGGACGTGGAATGGGCTTTGGACAGGCAGGGGCGCATGGTTGTGCTGCAGACACGGCCTTTGCGTCTGGAAGGTCCGGGAGCCTTACAGCCTGTGCCTTTGGAAAAGATTTCCGGATATCCCCTTCTTGTGGAACGCGGTGAAAACGGATGTGCGGGCATAGGTTTTGGCAGGGTTTTCCATGTGCGCACAGATGATGATCTGCGGGATGTTCCGGACAGATGCGTACTGGTGGCTCCGCACACATCCCCCCAGTTTGTCATGGTCATGCCCCGTGTGAGCGCGATTGTTGCGGATGCCGGAAATGTGACCGGACATATGGCCGCGCTGGCCAGGGAATACATGGTTCCCACCATTCTGAATGCAGCAGGGGCGGGCCGTATGATTCCGGAGGAAGCTGAAGTCACTGTGGACGCGTATAACGGGAGGGTGTATATGGGAAAGGTCACGGAACTCATCAGTATCCGTGTTTCTGCCGGAGGATTTATGAAAAACAGCCCGGTCTGGCAGTCGCTGCGGGAACGGGCAGATCTGATTCTGCCCCTGAACCTGATCAATCCCAAATCTCCCGCATTTTCTCCGCAGAACTGCCGGACTGTGCATGATGTTATGCGGTTCATTCATGAAACCTCCTATAAAGAGATTTTTCAGCTTGGGGATTTTGTCACAGACCGGGGCAAAATATCTGTGCGGCTGGATGCGTCCATTCCCATTGATCTCTATATCATTGATCTGGGAGGTGGACTGGAGGATGCGGAGAACCGGGGAAAAGTGAGACCGGAGCAGGTTCTCTCGGTTCCCTTTCGCGCGCTGCTGACAGGAATGCTGCATGAGGATTTGCATCTGCGGGAGCCGAGACCACTGGAACTGAGGGGATTTTTCTCTGTGATGAGCCGACAGATGCTTTCTCCGCCCAATACCGGGGAAGAACGGTTTGGTGACAGGAGTTATGCCATTATCGCAGACAGATACCTGAATTTCAGTTCACGGGTAGGATACCATTACAGCATTCTGGACTGCTACTGCGGACTGACCCCGACCAAAAATTATATCAATTTTGAATTCAAGGGTGGCGCGGCAGATGATGTGCGCAGGAACCGCCGAGCACGGCTGATTGAAAAAATTCTGTCAGAGACCGGATTCTGGGTGGAAACTGTGGGAGACCGGGTTACTGCGCGCTATACCAAGCACTCTGCGGAAGAAATATCAGAAAAACTGGATATCCTCGGCAGGCTGCTCATCTTCACCCGGCAGATGGATATGCTCATGCACAGCGAAGGCTGCATCCCTGCCCTGGCAGAATGCTTTCACACAGGCAATTATGCCTTTGACAGGGATATGCTCAGGAATATCTGCTGATTATGCGAATTAAGATTTTCTGATCCTGTGCTGATGCAATATAACATATTATTATTTATTTTCAATGAATTGAAAGAATCATGGGTAGAGAAATTCATCATTTCCGTCCCTGTGAAATACTGGGGACAATTTTTTTCATGTGCAAAATGAAGAAAAATTCTTTACACGCAGTCAATGCTGATATAAAAATACACTCCTGTTTTTCTGAAATCATCCGGTCTTACCGGACAATTTATATTTGGGGAAATCTGCGGGACGGATTCGGAATCTGTCCTGAGACCCTGTATGCAAGGAAAAAAATATGCACAAATTACTGACCGACCAGCCGGGGCAGAAACTGCTGGTGCTGGGAAATGAGGCCATTGCCAGGGGAGCATTGGAGGCCGGAGTTGCTTTTGCCAGCACCTATCCGGGAACCCCGTCTTCAGAGATTTCTCTCAATCTTTTTCAGATCTCCAGAGAAACTGACCTGTATTTTGAATACAGCACCAATGAAAAAGTGGCTTTGGAAGTCGCAGCCGCGGCCGCAAATGCAGGTGTGCGTTCCATGTGCATGATGAAGCATGTGGGCCTCAATGTTGCCGCAGACGTGCTGATGACGCTGGCCTATCTGGGATGCAAAGGCGGCATGGTGATTCTGACAGCAGATGATCCTTTTATGTTTTCCAGTCAGAACGAGCAGGACAACCGCTATTATGCAAAACTCTCCGGCCTTCCCATGCTGGAGCCTTCCTCCGTGGAGGAAGCCAAAGCCATGATGCCTTACGCGTTTGATCTTTCGGAAAAACTCGGAGAACCTGTCCTGTTCCGCACAACCACACGGATTAACCATTCCAATGCGGTGGTCACTCTGGGAAAAATCATGGAACGCAAAGCCAAAGGGGATTTTAAGAAAAATCCCTTCCAGTATGTCTGTGTTCCTGCTGTATCCCGCAAACTCCATGTCCAGTTGCTTGAAAACATGGACAAAGCCCGGCAGATGGCTGAAACCTCTGCATACAATTTTGCGGAAGGTCAGGGAAAATGGGGAATTGTCTGCAATGGCGTCAGCTACAATTATGTTTCTGATGCTGTGGCAGATCTGAAAATTGCAGACAAAACGCGGGTGCTTCGTCTGGGTTTTTCCCATCCGCTGCCTGAAAAAATGATCAAAGATTTTCTCCGCGAGTGCGAAAAAGTGCTGGTCGCGGAAGAGGGCGAACCGGTCATGGAAGAGGCTGTCAAAGCCTTTGCACAGGAAGCAGGGCTTACTCTTCCCATAAAAGGAAAAGCTCCGGATCTGTTCTCCCGGCTCTATGAATTTGATCCCGCGATGGTGCGCAAATGTATCGCAAACTGTTTTGGTCTGCCGTACACTGCGCCTGCGGTTCCGGATCTTTCGGATCTTCCTGCCATTCCCCAGCGTCCGCCCACACTCTGCGCGGGATGTTCCCACCGTGCCACCTATTACGCTGTCAAAAAAGCAGCAGAAGGAAGGGAAACCATTTATCCTTCGGACATTGGATGTTATACTCTGGGATTTCTGCCCCCGCTCTCTATGGCTGATTTTGTCATCTGCATGGGCGCATCTGTAGGAACCTCCTGCGGTTTTTCCAAAGTCACGGACAAAAAAGTCATAGCCTTTATCGGCGATTCCACCTTTTTCCATTCCGGCATTACCGGGCTGATTAATGCCGTGTTCAACCGCCACAATTTCACTTTGGTGATACTCGACAACGGAACCACTGCCATGACCGGACACCAGCCCAATCCGGGTGTGGATATGACAAAACTGAAAATGGAAGGTTATGGCCGGGTTTCCATTGAGGCTGTGGTCAGGGCAGTCGGAGTGGAGCATGTGACCATCATCAAACCCTTCAAGGTGAACAAAAGCATTGCTGCTATCAAAGAGGCACTGGATTTTCAGGGTGTTTCTGTCATCATCTCCCAGGAAATGTGCTCTTTGTATGCCAAAAGCCTGAAAGAACACAAAGCCCGTGCCTTCAGCGTCAATATGGACAAATGCAAAAATCACCGCAACTGCATTGATGATCTGGCATGCCCCGCGTTTTATCTGAATAAAGACGGGGGAGTGGCAATTGATCCGGAACTTTGCTGGGGATGCGCGGTATGTGCGCAGATCTGCCCGGAAAACGCTATTCTGCCGCTAAAAAAGTAAAACCGGTTTCTCAGTGTTCAGGTTCCACTCTGACAGCAGGCGGTCAAATCCGTTGACAGGCAAATATCTCATGGTGCGTCAATGTTCTTTCTTTAAAAAAATTAAGGAGTACCGAACGGAAACTTTCGCAGTTCCTTTTTGATTTCTTTCACTGTCCCAAGCTTTCCGTTCAAGACTCTTCTGCGGCATTGACACATATCGCATGGTGATTTGTGAATTTTGAATGGAATAATCAGAAAAATGAAACCAATATCGTCAAACACGGTTTTGACTTTACAGATGCCCCCCGTATCTTTACATTGCCGATGCTTGTAACTCCTGATGAGCGGAAAGACTATGGTGAAGAACGGTGGTGCGGTATCGGTCTGCTGGATGGACGTGTTGCAGTTGTCGTATATACCGAACCTGATGATGAAACAATCCGTATTGTTTCTTTACGAAAGGCACTGTCTTATGAACGAAAACAGTATGAACAGTATATCAAGAACCGACTGGGCAAGAGTTGATGCCCTTACTGATGAAGATATTGATATTTCTGATATTCCCCCTCTGTCAGAGGAGTTTTTTGCAAAAGCCAGATGGCGTATTCCTGTAAAACCGATGACTGTTATTATACGAATAGATCCTGAAACATTTGAATGGTTTCAATCGCAGGGAGAAAGATCAGAAGAACAAATGGCTATGGCATTAAGAATCTATGCTGAATCGAATAAATTGTATTCAGATTATTTTAAAAACAGCCTAATCCGGCAGTCAGGCGAATTGTCATGATGGGCAACTGCTTACCCGGTTGCTATTGAATACCTGACACCTGACACCCAATTTTTAAGGAATTATGTATATGAATATAAAAAGACTCATAATTGTGGCCGTAGGCGGCCAGGGCAATCTGCTGGCCTCACGGGTTATCGGCGAGGCCGCGCTGCTCTCGGATGTTCCTGTGCGCATGAGCGAAATTCACGGCATGGCACAGCGGGGCGGTGTGGTGGAATCCGCCATTGTGTTTGGAGATGCGAAAAGCACCATTATTTCAGATGGAGAGGCTGATCTGCTGGTGGGTTTTGAACCAGCGGAAACCCTGCGGGCTTTGAACAAATGCAATGGTAAAACCACAGTGATCAGCAATCTTTCCCCCCTTTCCCCTTTTACCGTTACCATTGGAAAGGCTGTGTATCCCAAACTTTCGCACATACAGGATCTTATCCGGGCCAAAACAGGGAAGCTGATCGCGTTTGACGCCAGAAATCTGGCAGAACAGGCCGGAAATGTCATGGCTGTGAACATGGTACTGGTCGGAGCCATTGCACAGACCGGAATTCTGCCCATGCCGGTGGAAAACTTCAGACAGGCCATCATCAGCAAAACCAAAAAGGCTTTTGCTGATGTGAATCTCAAAGCCTTTGACCTCGGTTTTGCCGAGGCAGGAAAAACAGGTTGATGCCATGCCCCAAACTGCCACCCGTCTGAATAACTTTACCGAATCCGTCATCCGGGAAATGACCCGTGTCGCGGATGCCCATAATGCCATCAATCTGTCCCAGGGATTTCCGGATTTTGATCCGCCTGCGCAACTGGTGCAGGCTGCCAAAGATGCTTTGGATCAGGGATTTCACCAGTACGCGGTCACCTGGGGATCTCCCCGGTTCCGTCTGGCTCTGGCCCTGAAACAGCAGCAGTGGATGGGGCTGGATCTGAATCCGGACACCAACATGGTTGTCACATGCGGGGGAACCGAGGCCATGATGACAGCCATGATGACCGTGTGCAATCCGGGCGACAAAGTGATCATCTTTTCCCCTTTTTATGAAAATTACGGGGCAGATGCCATTCTTTCCGGTGCAGACCCGATCTGGGTTCCTCTTCATCCTCCGGATTTTGCTTTTGATCCGGATGAACTGCGCAGGGCATTTGAGAAAAAGGTCAAAGCACTGGTGCTGTGCAATCCTTCCAATCCCACCGGAAAGGTTTTCACCCGGCAGGAGTTGCAGATCATAGCGGATCTGGCACAGGAGTTTGACACCTTTGTCATCACGGATGAGGTGTATGAGCATATTGTGTATCCGCCCAATGAGCATGTTTATATGGCCGGTCTGCCGGGGATGTTCAGCCGCACGGTTTCCACAAGCTCCCTTTCCAAAACCTATTCCATCACAGGCTGGCGGCTGGGTTATGTCATAGCGTCTGAAGAAGTTATCCGGGGCGCGAAAAAAGTGCATGATTTTCTGACTGTGGGCGCGGCCGCTCCTTTGCAGGAGGCTGCGGTAACAGCTTTGGGATTTCCCCCATCTTATTATAATGATCTGAGGGACGGATATATCCGGCGCAGAGACTGTTTTCTGACCTATCTGGATCAGGCCGGGCTTCGGTACACAAAACCCCAGGGTGCATATTATGTGCTGGCAGACATCAGTGATTTCGGTTTTGACAGCGATGACACCTTCTGCCGCTGGATGGCAAAAGAGATCGGGGTAGCCGCAGTTCCGGGATCAAGTTTTTTCCGGGAACCTGTGCATCATCTGATCCGTTTTCACTTTGCAAAACAGGAACAAACCCTGCGGGCAGCGGGAGAGCGTCTGCTGCGTCTGCCCGGAAAAATATGAGAAAATTGGACAGAATCTCAGTTTTTCTTCTTTTTTTCTTGCATTTCTTTATGTTATCATATATTGGATTATGGTATTCATTGTATGGTTTTTGTGCTGTGCACAATCCGGACAGTCCTTCGGAAAAATCCGAAGGTTCTTCCGTTAGGGAATGATTTATTTTTTCAGCTCAGGAGGTGCAGAATAGCTAAGCCGAAACAAACAGAAAAGGTGAATATCAACCAGCAGATCAGGTCAAGAGAAGTCAGAGTGATTGATCCGGACGGAAACCAGATTGGTGTTATTCCGACCTACAAGGCAATTGCAACAGCAAATGAATTCGGTCTTGATCTCGTGGAGATTTCCCCGAACGCCAAACCGCCAGTCTGCAAAATCATGGATTACGGCAGGTTTAAGTATGAGCAGACCAAGAAGCAGCAGGAAGCCAAGAAGAAACAGAGCACATTTCAGATCAAGGAGATAAAGGTCAGGCCAAAAACCGGAGACCATGATCTGGATGTGAAAGTTGGTCATATCCTTAAATTTATTGAAAAAAAGGATAAGGTCAAGGTCACTGTCATGTTCAGGGGGCGGGAGATCACTCTTTCCCAGCGCGGAAAGGAACTGCTTGATGAAGTTGCCGAAAAGGTGAAGGAAGTTGCTGTTGTGGAACAGCTTCCCAAGTTCGAGGGGCGGACAATGATGATGATCCTGGCTCCGAAATAGGCGGTCTGTCCGGTTTTTTTCTGAATTTCTGCAATTGTCCGCAGGGTGACGTGCGCATACGAGAGGCCGTGTCACCCTTTTTTATCAGGATACGGAATTGAGCTGTTCCGTTTACTGTGCGGTTCAGTGACTGAATCTCTGCACAGTGAAGATGATCCAGACCTCTCAGGAGGGGATTGGCAGCACAGGGCAGGATCGCCAATGCCGGGAAGGGAATTTTCCGGAAATTCGGGTTTGATTTCCTGTTGCAGGCATTCCGGCTGTTCCCGGAATTGAACAGGGATATATCCGGATATTTATTTTTTTCTGAGAACTGCGGAAAAGATCATATTTTTTTATTGAATCCGGAAAATTATTATGTTAGACTGCAAAATTTCAGTTTTGGATATTCCTGCTGTATCACAAAAAATGATGTGGAGAAAACACCATGCCCAAAATAAAGACAAACCGTTCTGCGGCCAAACGCTTCAGAAAAACGGGAACCGGTAAGTTTATGTATGAAAAAGCTTACGGAAGTCATATTCTGACAAAGAAAACCCGTAAACGCAAAAGATCGCTGCGGAAGACACATATTATTGACAAATCCAACGTGAAACAGTTGAAACTGCTTTTGCCCAACGGCTGATGCGGATTTCAGGTAAACAATCCGGGAATATATTATGGAAGCATGTTCATGCGTCTTTCCCGGAAAAAGGTTTATCAGCGGGGCAGGTTCCATGCCTGCCCCGGAAATCAGCAAATGAGCAGATTTTCCTGTTGAGAGGAGAAATATCATGCGTATCAAAAGAGGATTCAAAGCAAGAAGACGCCGGAAAAAGGTGCTGAATCTGGCCAAAGGATTTCGCGGCGGTCACAGCAAACTGTTCCGCACAGCAGCCGA
>CAZHPS010000011.1:0-32714 GCA_964534335.1 uncultured Desulfobacterales bacterium | reverse complement strand
CAAAAATTAAGCGGAGCGGTTTTTTGCACACGCTGAACCGGGGAAAAACTGACAAGTCTTCAGTTCGCAGAGGCACAACGCACAAGCTGAAAGCTTATGCTGCTTTGGTGGGATGTTCTTTTCTGAAAATCACCTTATAAAGTCAGTGGCGAATTGCCTGTATCCGAAAATGGGGCCTTACTTATCATCATAATATTTTTTACTCAAGGAATTTATGGCTAATGAGCTGTGGAAATAAACCGTTGGGGATGGCCAGCAGCAGGTCGGATCAGTCAGGCCAACCCGGCACCATACTGAAAAAAACAGGCAGTAAAGCAGTTTTTGTGCCGGAAAAAATCAATAATGCAGAATGTGTGTGTCAAAAACAACCCGTATGTGGCATTTTTGACACATATTTTTTATTTTCTTTTTTTCCAAATAGTTACCTTCTGCTTATCTTTATATCCTCTTTTTTGTGTGGGTAAAAAATAACCCATCTTTTTTCTCCATATCATTCTTCGTAAGCTTAATTATTCGGTATCAAACAAAATAAACAATATTCCCCTCACTGGCACGCACCTTGCATATTTCACTGTATTCTGCTGGGGAAACCGGTAACTTCCTGATGTTTGCAAAAACTGCATACGGATCGGCAAACGTGCAGTTTCTCCAATCATCTGCATTCATCATTAAATATTCATCATTCATCATTAAACATTTTCAATACATTCGGAGGTAATTTTCATGGCACAGACAATCGCAGACCGCAGAGATGTGGATTTTGTTCTTCATGAGCAGTTGGAAGTGGAAAAACTGAGCAAACAGGAAAAGTTTGCAGAGTTTAACAGAAAAACCGTGGATCTGATCCTCAACGAAGCCCGCAATATGGCCGTGAAGGAACTGGCTCCCACACTGAAACCCGGCGATGAGGAAGGATGCAGGTTTGAAAACGGCGCAGTGAAAATGCCTGAGTCTTTTCATAAAATCTACCAACTGTTCCGGGAAGGGGAATGGCTCGCGATGTGCGATGAGCCGGAATGGGGCGGTCAGGGAATGCCTGCCACGGTTTCCCTTGCTGTGAAGAATTATTTTCACGGAGCAAATTTTCCCTTTGTTCTGACCACTCTCCTGATTCACGGCGCAGGACGGCTGGTGGAAAAATTCGGCACGGATAAGCAGAAAAAACTCTTTCTGAAAAACATGTATACCGGCAAATGGGGCGGAACCATGCTGCTTACCGAACCCGAAGCCGGTTCTGATGTGGGCGCGCTGACAACTTCTGCTGTGAAAAATGATGACGGCACATATTCCATCACGGGAAATAAAATATTCATTTCCAGCGGGGATCAGGATTTAACGGAAAACATCATTCACCCGGTTCTGGCACGCATTGAAGGCGCACCTGCCGGAACTGCGGGCATTTCTCTGTTCCTTGTGCCGAAAATCTGGGTCAATGATGACGGCAGCATGGGAGAAGCCAATGATGTTGTCTGCACCGGCATTGAGCATAAAATGGGCATTCACGGCAGCCCCACCTGCTCTCTGACTCTGGGCGGAAAAGGAAAATGCCGGGGAACCCTGCTGGGTGCGGAAAACAAGGGAATGCGGGCCATGTTCGTGATGATGAACGAAGCCCGTCTGGACGTGGGAATGCAGGCTCTGGGATGTGCGTCCGCGTCCTTTATGAACGCGCTCAATTATGCCAGAGAACGCGTGCAGGGAAGAAATCTGCAGGCCACAGGCAAGGATGCGCCCGGTGTTCCCATTATTCAGCATCCGGATGTGCGGCGTATGCTGCTGACCATGAAAACCTATGTGGAAGCCAGCCGGAGTCTGATGTTTTACATTGGTCTGTGCGAGGATATGATTCACATCTCCAAAGATGCTGCGGAAAAAGCCAAATATCAGGGCATGATTGACGTGCTGATTCCCATTGCCAAAGGTTATGTTTCTGACCGCTGCTTTGAGATGTGCAGTATGGGAATGCAGATTTACGGCGGATACGGTTATACCAAAGAATATCCCCAGGAACAGTATCTGCGGGACTGCAAAATCACCCATATTTACGAGGGAACCAACGGCATTCAGGCTATGGATCTTCTGGGCAGAAAACTCGGTCTGGACAAGGGACAGGCATTTGGCAATCTGCTTGCGGAAATGAAACAGACGGTTGAAAGAGCAAAGAAAGTAAACGGTCTGGCAGAACTGGCTGCGGAAACCGGTGCTTTTGTTGCGGAACTGGAAAAAACAGCTCTTCATATCGGTTCAACTGCACGTTCGGAAAAAATGATGACAGCCTATGCCCATGCCTATTCCTTTATGGATGTCACAGGTGATGCAGTCATGGCATGGATGCTGCTGTGGAGAGCGGCTGTTTCCGGAGAAAAACTGGCAGACGCAAAGAAAAAGGATGCGGCTTTCTACGAAGGCCAGATCGCAGGCGCACGTTTCTTTATCCGTTCTGTGCTGCCCACAAGCATCGGAAAGATGAATGTTATTACCAGCAATGACAGCACGGTTGTGGATATTTCCGATGATGCGTTTGGCGGGAAATAAGCAGAGGTTTTTTTCTGTGAATGAAGGTCAGTTGAATTATTTCCCACAGAGGACACAGATGGTTTTTTCTGTGAATGAAGATCTGCTGAATTCTTTCCCACAGAGAACACAGAGGGTTCCCACAGAGGACACAGAGGTTTTTTCTGTGAATGAAGGTCTGCTGAATTTCAGATCGTTTTGTCTGTGAGATTTGAGAGACAGATTTCAAGAAAAAGATTGTCATCCGAAAACCCTGAGGGTTTACAAAATCCTCAGGGTTTTTTCAAAAAGATATTTTCTGAAAATCCAAAGGATATACATATAATGAAAGATGTTGTGATTGTTTCCGCGTGCCGGACGGCCATTGGTGCGTTTGGCGGAAGTCTGAAGGATTTGAACGGTGCTGTTCTGGGCAGTGTTGTCATGAAAGAGGCCATCAAAAGAGCCAAAATTGATCCGGCCATCATTGATGACGTGCGTTTTGGCTGCTGCATGGAGCATCATGATACCTTAAACGTGACACGCGTGGCCGCTCTCATGGCCGGTATTCCGGTTTCTGTTCCGGCTGTGACCATCAACCGGGTGTGCATTTCCGGCATGGAGGCCACGGTTTCCGGTATGGCTATGATTCAGGCAGGCATGGCCGACATCATTCTTGCAGGCGGCATGGAGCATATGTCCGGTGTTCCTTATACTGTTCCCAATGCGCGCTGGGGATGCCGTCTGCAGGATCAGGTTTTTGTGGATGCCATGATTCACGCGCTGCACTGCGGTTCCCATCTTATTCCCTTTGGGGAAGACTGCCCGGTCAATACCAAAGAAGCCCCTGCCAGCATGTTTCTGGGCAAACCCTATATCATGGGGCAGACAGCCGAACTGGTCGCTCAGCATCTTAATATCACAAGGGAAGAAATGGATGAGATCGCGCTCAGAAGCCACAACAATGTGGAAAGAGCCACCAATGACGGTTCCTTCAAAGAAGAAATTGTTCCGGTGGAGATTCCCCAGCGCAAAAAAGCCCCGATTATTTTTGACAAAGATGAACATTTCCGGCCCGGAATCACAATGGATCAGTTGCAGAAACTCCCGCCCGCGTTTGTGCCGAAAATCGGAAAAGTGACAGCCGGAAATGCAAGCGGCATCAATGACGGAGCTTCGGCAATGATAATCATGTCTGCGGAAAAAGCAAAAGAACTCGGTCTCACGCCCATTGCCCGGATCAAAGCCTCAGCCAGAGGCGCGTGCCATCCCACAGTCATGGGAATTTCCCCGGTTCCCGCAGTGAAAAATCTGCTGAAAAACACCGGTCTGAAGATAGCGGATTTTGAACTCTGCGAAGTCAACGAAGCCTTTGCCGCACAGTATATCGGATGTGAAAAAGAACTTGGTCTGAACCGGGAAGTCACCAATATCAACGGCTCCGGCATCGGTCTGGGACATCCGGTCGGTTCCACAGGGTGCAGAATCATGGTCACACTTATCCATGCCATGAAAAAACAGGGCAAAACTCTGGGACTGGCAACGCTCTGCGGCGGGGGCGGTGTTGCAATGGCAACGGTTATAGAGATGATGTAAAGGTGTCGGGTTTCAGGTGTCAGGAAGCAGCATTGAAATCTGAATCCAAGTCCTTAAACCCTAAGGGTTTTCAAAACCCTTAGGGTTTGAATGGGGAAGGCTTTTATGCAAATATACAGACAAATGCTGACTGTCATGAAAAGCCGGGGAGGAGCCTATTCCGGCGCGGACATACCGGAATTTTATGCTCTGGTGAAAGAACTGTTCACACCGGAAGAGGCAGAAGTCAACAATGCGCTTGACCGCAAACCGGCCCGTGCTGCGGACATTGCAGCAAAGATGAACAGGGATGAGGCACAAATCCGTCAAATTCTGGATCAGATGGCGGATAAAGGGCTTTGTGTCACTTTCACCTCAGACAATACCCGTCTGTACATGGGTTCTTCCTTTATGCCTGGCATCTTTGAATTTCAGATGATCGCGGGCAAATCCGGCCAGCGGGAAATCCGGATTGCCCGGCTGATTCATGAATACAAAGAGGCCTGTCACAAAGCAAAACTCGTGCCAAAGCCCGCGTATCCGCTCACCCGCGTCATTCCGGTTGAAAAAAGCATACACGCGGGCAATGTTCTCCGCACCTATGATCAGGTATCCACCTATATTGACAAATATGATTCCATAGCAGTGGGAATCTGCTACTGCCGCCATGCTGCAAAACTTCGGGGAGAGGACACCCATGACATGCCTATGGATGTGTGCATGTGGTTCGGTCATATTGCAGAATATATGGCAGAGCGGCTGGGCGGGAAAATGGTAAACAAGGCACAGGCCAGGGAAGTGCTGGACAGATCCGAAAAAGCAGGGCTGCTGCATATGAGCCGCAATACTGCTGAAGATATTGATTTTATATGCAACTGCGACCGCTGGCACTGTGAGGTGGTTACACAGGTACTGAAAAATTCCCGTCCCGGACTGTTTTTCAATTCCGGATTTGAACCCATCTTTGATGCGGACAAATGTATTGCCTGTGAAACCTGCATTGAGCGATGCCCGCCCGAAGCCCTGAAAATGGGGGCAGATACGCCTTTGGTGAATTTTGATCTCTGCTTTGGCTGCGGTCTGTGTGCAAGCGGATGCGAACAGAATGCAATCAGCATGAAGACAAAACAGGGATTTGCCCCGCCCCCCAAAGATGTGAGGGCTCTGGTATTCGCTCTGAAATCCGCCGGATAAAGAAATGCGTCTGTTTTAACCGCAGAGTGACACAGAGTTCTGCACAGAGTCACACAGAGTTTTTTTGGTTCTCAGATTTGACAGCTTTCCAAAAGTTGTCAAATCTTTCAGAAGACTGAACTGGTATATTTATACCATTACTTGAAACATTTGCAGAGGTTCAGATTCATATCTGAATTCCGCACAGAAAAACTCTGTGTCACTCTGCGGAAACTCTGTGTTACTCTGCGGTTAAAATCCGCCCGGCAGAATTACAAAAATGTTTTAAGTATCGGTATATTTTCAGAAAGCAACTGAGACTGTCCACTGAACGCTTTTTCAGGCAAAGGAGGCAATAATGCAGGTTCCCATGAGTCCTGTCAGGATTCTGAAAAGAGCCGTGAAACTCTACCCGGAAAAAACCGCTGTCATTGACGGCAGCCTGCGCTTTTCCTATGCAGATGTGCAGAAACGGGTGAACCGTGTGGTTCATGCGGTGCATGGCATGGGCATATCTCCGGGCGGAAGAGTCGCAGTTCTGGATTACAATACCTACCGCTATATGGAACTTTACTTTGGCATGGCCGCGTCCGGTGCTGTCCTGGCTCCGCTCAACACCCGGCTGAATGCAGAGGAATATATTTATATTCTGAGGGATTCCGAAGCAGAAGCACTTATTTTCCATGCAGATTTCAAAGCAATCGCAGATCAGATCCGCAAATCCGTGAGTACGCTGAAATATTATTATATTGCAGACGGCCCCGCAGATGCAGACTGGATTACCGGCACGTATGAGGATTTGATTGAGAAATCAGCAGAAACACCTGCGGGTTCAGAGCCGGATGATGAAAACGCGATGCTAAATCTCTATTATACCAGCGGAACCACAGGAAATCCCAAAGGCGTGATGCTTACACACCGGAACATCTATGCCAATGCCCTGAGCACAATCATTTCTTTCAAACTCGAAGATGCCACAGTATGGCATCATATCGCTCCTTTGTTTCATCTTGCAGATGCGTTTTTCATCTGGTCTGTCACGTATCAGGGCGGCAGTCATGTAATGCAGCGCCAGTTTGTTCCCAAAACCGTATTGCAGACCATACAGGATGAGAAAATCACAGCCGCTATGATGGTTCCCACCATGATCAATTTTCTCCTGAATGTACCGGAACTGGATTCCTATAATCTGAAATCCCTGCAATGGATTATGGTCGGGGGCGCGCCCATGTCTCCGGCCAATGCCGCACGCATGATGGAAAAACTCGGATGTCAGTATATCTCCGGATACGGCCTGACCGAAACCACGCCGCTGCTGACCGTTGGCAATCTCAAAGATACGCTCGCGGACGCGGATGAATTGGAAAAGATGAATTATATCACGCGCACCGGTCTGGAAGTGCCGGGCGTGGATCTGCGTGTGGTGGATAACAGCGGCAATGACGTACCCAAAGACGGTATCACAGTGGGAGAAATCATTGTCCGGGGTGACAATGTGATGAAAGGATACTGGAAACTTCCGGATGCAACAGCCGAAGCCTTGCGGGACGGGTATTTTCATACCGGGGATTTGGCTACTGTGGATGCCCAGGGCTATGTGCTGATTGTGGATCGCGCTAAAGATATTATCATCAGCGGCGGAGAAAATATCTCATCACTTGAGATTGAAAACGTCATTTACAAACATCCGGATGTGCTGGAATGCGCTGTTATTGCATTTGCGGATGAAAAATGGGGAGAAGTCCCGGCTGCAATGATTGTATTAAAGGGAAATGCCCGTGTGACCGAACAGGAGATGCGAGCATTCTGTCAGGAACGGCTGGCAAAATTCAAGGTTCCCAAGCAGATAGCCTTTGTCCCGGAACTGCCGAAAACCGGATCAGGAAAGATTCTCAAAACCGAACTTCGCAGGCGGTACAGGAAGTAGGGTGGGCAAAAGCGAAGCATTGCCTACCATCTATACTGAGAAAATCACATGGTGGGCATAATCTGATTTTTTTTCAAAAAATCAGATTATGCCCACCCTACAAAATTTTTTTTACGGAGCAATTCTTATGCCACATACACAATCCTTATCAGCAGAGGACAAATCAAGATACAGTGTTCTGAACAGGGAAAATCTTGATTTTCTGATGAACCGTTACAACCGCGTGAACAGATGGGTGATTGCGGATATGATCCGGAGAAGCGCGTATCATTATCCGGACAAAACAGCGGTTATTTTTGGCAATAAATCCCTTACCTATACCCAACTGGAGGAGGAAAGCAACCGTGTTGCCAATGCGCTCCGGGATCTGGGCGTGGAGAAATATGACCGTGTCGCGATTCTCGCTCACAATACTGTTCATCATGTGCTGACCTGGCTGGGATGCTGCAAGATCGGCGCGGTTTATCTGGCTATCAATTACCTTCTCAAAGGCAAGGATATTTCCTATTGCATTGATCATTCCGAAAGCAAAGTTTTCATTGTGGAGGACGCTCTTTATCCTCTGGTTAAGGATGTGCTGAACGACATGAAAACCGTGCGCACCCTGATCTGGTCTGATGATATGGCAGCACAGCCCCCGGCAGATGACCGGTTCCGGAATTTTGAGAACTGGTACAAAGCCTATCCCGCGACAGAACCTGACGCGATTCTGCGCATTGAAGACCCATGCCAGATGACCTATACCAGCGGCACAGAATCCCTGCCCAAAGGCGTGATTATCAGCAATCAGGCTCTGATGGCCGAGTATATGGGCGCGATTATTGACGGAAAATATGAAAGCAGTGACATCAATGTAAATGCGCTGCCCATTTATCACTGTGCGCAGCGGGATGTGTTTATGAATCCCGTATTCTGGGTGGGCGGAACCAATATTCTCATGACACCTGATATTGGCAATATTCTGAAAACCATTGCCCAGTACCGGGCCACTATGTTTTTTGCCCCGCCTACAGTCTGGATTGGGATGCTGCGCCATCCGGATTTTGACAAATATGATATTTCCTGCCTGAAAAAATGCTATTACGGTGCGTCCATCATGCCTGTGGAAGTACTCAAGGAAATGCTGGAACGTCTGCCGGGCGCGGGTGTTTACAATTATTATGGTCAGACAGAACTGGCTCCCTATCACACGGTTCTCAAAGCTGAAGATGCCATGTCAAAACTGGGTTCCGCAGGTATGGCCGGTCTGAACATGGAAACCCGGATAGAGGATGATTTGGGAGCTGCTGTGGAAGTTTCCGGCATTCCCGGAGAAATCTGCGGCAAAGGCCCACATGCGCTGATTATGTATTTCAAGGAACCGGAAAAAACCGAGGATGTCATGCGCGGGGGCTGGTTCCATTCCGGCGACATCGGCATTCTGGATGAAGACCGGTATATTGCGGTCGTGGATCGCAAAAAGGATATGATCAAAACCGGGGGCGAAAATGTATCCACCCGTGAAGTCGAGGAAATCATCTATCTGGACAAACGGGTTGAGGAAGTGGCTGTTATAGGCGTAGATGATCCCAAATGGGTGGAGGCTGTGACTGCGGTTGTTGTTCCCCGCAAAGGGGAAAGAATCACTGAAGAGGAAATCATTGCGCTCTGCCGGAAACATCTGGCCGGGTTCAAGGTTCCCAAAAAGATCATTTTCCTGGAGGCTTTGCCCAAAACGCCTACGGGAAAAATCCTCAAGAGGGAGATGCGGAAAACGTACAAGGATATAATTTCAGGATTATAAATGGGCTGTCAAATAAGTTTCCTCCCTTTTTTTAACCACAGAGGACGCAGAAAACTTTGCGTTCTCTGCGCTATTTTTGTGGTCAAATGTGGGTAATGGGACTCTTCATGCTGATAATCCCGAATTATAATGAGCAATAAAACTTCGGATGCGGATTCTGTGAAAAAATTGCAGTTTTTGCAGTGAATTTTCTGATGTTCCGCCGGTGTCCGTCCGTTTTTGCGGATATACCATTACCTGAAACATTTGGCAGATGTTCAGATTCAGATCTGAATTCCGCAAAGAAAAAACTCTGTGTGACTCTGCGGAAACTCTGCGTTACTCTGCGGTTAAAATCCGCCCGGCAGAATTACCAAAATATTTTAAGTATCGGTATATTTTCACTGCCGCAGCCGCCGGCATTTTGCTGCTATCATTTTTCCGCTCCTTCGGCAATGGCATATTGAGAAAAGACGGGATCACCATAGTATAATTTTATCAGCATGAAAAGTCCCACTATCCACCCGGATTTGACAACTTTTGAAAAGTTGTCAAACATACTACCCGATAATTTTTTCCAACGGAACGTAATGATATAATACCAATTCGCTATTGGTTTTATACAATCCGGAGGAGTGCAAAAATTAAGCGGAGCGGTTTTTTGCACACACACCCTCAACAGCGGAAAAACTGACGGTATTGTATCAAATCAATGGAGAATTGGTATAATTCCCGGATTTCAGAAAAATTGTTGTCAAACATACTACCGGATAATTTTTTCCAACCATTTTATTTTATTAAATTAACTACGAATGACACGAATTTTGCAGTCATTATTTTTTGTTTTATCCGTTTAATTTGTGTTATTTGCGCTCAATCTGATTCCCGTGATTCTTTATACCCGGTGTTCAGGTTTTTTTTCCTGATTTTTATATCAGATTAAATTTCAGCAGATTATAATTGACAGAAATAAAAATCTTAACATATGAATTTCAAACTGTTTTCATCTGATTCGTGCAATTCGTGTCATTCGTGGTTAATGATTTTTTGTCCGGTAGTATGGTTGTCAAATCTTACCGGAATCTGACTCTTAATTCGCATAAACTGTATTTTCTGAGAGGAGAAGCAATCAAATGAAGAAAACCGCTTTATTTGTATTTAACGGCGATCCCATGTGTTTCATCCATGTGCTGCTCAACGCGCTGGATATGAAGGCAAAAGGATATGAAACACAGATTATTGTGGAAGGAGCCGCGACCAAACTGATTCCCGATTTGGTGAAAGAGGAGCATCCGCTTTCCGGTTTATGGAAAAAAGTCCTGAGTGCCAAACTCGTCGCGGGTGTGTGTGAAGCCTGCTCCCGGAAAATGGGAACATTGGATGCGGCAAAAGAGCAGGGACTTGCTCTGCTCAATGACATGAGCGGTCATCCAAGCATGGCACGTTACCGGAATGAGGGATTTGAGATTATATCTTTCTGACAGAAAAAAGCAGGGACAGGATTTAGGGGACAGGGATTCAGATTTTATCTCGTTTATCTCGTTCAGGGAATGCAGATCGGACGTTTCACGTCCCGTCTGTGCTGTTCCCCGGTCACAGGACGCAAAGCGTCCGGAAGGCATTCCCACGCAAAGCGTGGGAACGAGAGGAAAGCGTCCGGAAGGCATTCCCACGCAAAGCGTGGGAACGAGAGGAAACCCCTGAACCCTGAACCCTAACCCCTATCCAGCGTAAACTTCCACGCACAGAACCAGTCATCAGGATGATCATCAGGCGGACATCCCACGCATTCGGTGCGGATGCGGCTGTCAATGGTATCTGCAAAACGGGGATATTCCACCAGCCCGGCTGATTTACAGGGATAATCCGGCAGTCCCCTGCGTTTGCGCGCGTCCTGCACCCGGCACGCATTCATGCGGAAGATAAAACAGTTTTCATCCACATCCTCAATGGACTGTCTGTTGATCAGCGCGTACAGGCGGAAGGCCAAAGCTTTTTTCAAAGCAGGAATGCCGCCGTTTTCCGGCAGGTTCAGAAGTTTTTTGATCCGCATGGCCTCAAAGGGCGAAAAACGTGACCAGCAGGTGTCATTGCAGCGTTTCGCGTCATTCATGCCCTGCTGTTTTTCCACAGCCTGAAACCAGATGCCGTCATTCGCGAGCCAGTTGATCCCGATTTTTTTCAGCAGATCAATCAAAGCCTCTTTGGGCAGGGTTTTCAGAAAAGCAGGAATGCCGTTTTCCACAGAAAAACCCAAAGTTTTCCCCAGCCTGTCCATCTGATTTTTCAGACTGGCATCCCATACATCCTGCTCTGCATTCAGGGCTTTTTTCAGTCCCATCTGATGTTCGACTTCAGCAAACCAGCATCCGTAATGCACAATAATCCGGTGAAACGCATCCATCACCAGTTGCACCAGCACTTCCCCATCCGCCTGTTCAATAACTTCTTTCATTTACGCAAATTCCTTTCTGTTTTTTGGTTCTTCAAACTTTTTTGTGGAACAGATATTATTTCAGCCACGAATAAAACATGAATTTTCACCAATCTTCATAATTCGTGTTTATTCGTGCAAATTCGTGGCTGAAAAGTGCATTTCCGCAAAACTCCCTGAAGAACCTGATTTTTTCCGGAAAAAAACAATATTTGCCCCGGACTTCCCAAAGGGCTTCCTTATATGACATTATGCTCATTTTGCACATATCCATAAAAATTGCAAGACAAATTTCACATAAAAACCCTGCTCCTGAACATGTAAATCCCTCACACCAAACCCCTGCTTCCGGCTGCCCTGTCCATAAAAATATTGGACATTCCCTGTCTGATAATTTAAAACCTGTATCTGAACAGGAATGCTCCGGCATCATAAGCAGGCAAACGAAAATTTCACGCGGATTGCCCAGGCAGCAGAATGCCGGATGGAAAGTCCGGGAAAATCAGGCAGTATCTCAATATAAAAGGAGAACCCCAATGCGCCATTGTCTCTCTCTTCTGATCTTCTGGTTTCTGGCCTGGACTTTGCCGGTTCAGGCCGCAAAATATGACATCCGTTTTGACCGCCTTTCGGTGGAACACGGTCTGCCTCATACCTCTGTGTATGATATTCTTGAGGATCGGCAGGGGTTTATGTGGTTTGCCACAGACGACGGCGTTGCCAGATATGACGGTTATACCTTCACCGCGTTCAGGACGGTTCCGGGCAATCCCCAAAGCATCAGCCCGGGGGCAGCATACTCTGTGTATGAAGACCGCATCGGAAATATCTGGATCAGTATCCGCAACGGGGGCATGAACAAATATGATCCGGTTACGGGATTGTTCACCCGGTATGAGCATGATCCGGACAATCCCAGCAGCCTGAATCATAATATTGTGGGTCATGACAGCATTTATGAGGACAGCACCGGCATGTTCTGGTTCGGTACACTCAGGGGCCTGAACCGCTTTGATCCGCTTACGCAGACCTTTAAACGCTATTCCCATGATGCCGCCAACCCAAACAACATTGGCAAAGGTTTTGTCCGAACCATACAGCCTGATCCTGCACATGATAAAATTCTCTGGATTGGCACAAATGACGGCGGATTAACCCGTTTTGATCGGATCAGTGAACAGTTTGTCCGGTATCAGCATGATGAAAACAATCCGGACAGTCTCAGTCACAATACGGTCTGGAAGATTTACGGACAGGTTTCAGAGGATAAAAAAACCGTATTATGGCTCTGTACTGCCGGAGGATTGGACAGATTTGGCAAATTTGAACATTTCCGGCATGATCCCAGCAATCCGGACAGCCTGAGCCACAATAATGTCTATTCCTTTATTCCGGCCGGAGACGGTACGTTCTGGGTCGGCACACACAGCGGGGGACTCAACCGTTTTGATCCGATGCTGGAAATCTTTGTTTCCTATCAAACTTCCAAAAATCCGCAGAGTATCAGCAGCAATATTATCCATCCGCTCTGTTATGACCGCACCGGAACCTTATGGATTGGAACCTGGGGCGGAGGTGTCAGCCGCATTGATCCCCTGAATCAGAAAACCCGTCTGTATGATGAGAATTCAGGACTGAGTCATTCTGCGGTACTGAGTATTTATGAAGATCGCAGCGGTATCATCTGGATAGGCACATGGAGCGGCGGATTGAACTGCTTTGATCCGAAAACCGGCAAATTTGAACATTTCCGGTATGATCCGAAAAATCCGGAAAGTCTGGGCAATGATGTTGTGGGCTGTCTGTATGAGGATTCGCAGAACGTCTTATGGGTGGGAACATGGGGAGGCGGACTGAACAGATTTGACAGGGAAACCGGACGGTTCACACGCTATGTATATCAGTCTGATAATTCGGAAAGTATAAGCAGCAGCGCAGTACGGGGAATCTGCGAAGATGATGCGGGCCATCTGTGGATTGCCACAACCAGCGGGGGCGTAAACCGTTTTGACCGCACCAGCAAAAAATTTACCCGGTATCTGCATGATGCGGACAATCCGGGCAGTGTTTCCACAAACAATGTCTGGTCTGCTTTCAGAGACAGTTCCGGAACCATCTGGTTCACCAGCACTGCAGGACTGAACAGTTTTGATGCTGCCAAAGACAGCTTTATTCAATATCATCAGGATAAAAATGATCCCTTCAGCATCAGCAGTGACGGGGTGATCAGTGTTTTTGAAGATTCGCAGAAAAGACTGTGGATTACCACTGAGTTTGGGCTGAATCAGTTTGACAGAAACACCGGACGTTTTATCCGGTATTTTAAAGAACAGGGACTGCCGGACAACCGCATAGAAAGCATTTCTCAGGACAATGACGGCAATCTGTGGCTGGGAACCGGCAGGGGGCTTTGCCGGTTCAATCCTGAAACCGGAAAAGTTACCACTTACGGTCTGGGTGACGGAATGCAGAGCAATCTGTTTTTCTATCCTGCGGCAATCAAAAGCCGCACCGGAGAACTCTGGTTCGGAGGTCCAAAAGGACTCAATGTAATTGATCCGAAAAAACTGACCGACAATCCCCGTAAACCGCCTGTGGTGCTGACCGATTTTCAGATTGACGGCAAATCTGTCCTTCCGGGTGAACATTCTGTTTTAAAACAGAATATCAGCAATACAAGGGAAATCGTTCTTCCCTCTGCCGTATCCAAATTCGGTTTTGAGTTTTCCGCGCTCAATTATACGGTTTCAGCAAAAAATCAGTATGCCTGCAGAATGGAGGGCTTTGACAAAGACTGGATAAGCACCGGAAGCGATAAACGCTTTGCACGATACACAAATCTGGATTCCGGCGAATATGTGTTCCGGGTGAAAGGATCGAACAATGACGGCGTGTGGAATGAAGAGGGCGCGTGTGTGAAAATCATCATTCTGCCAGACTGGTGGGAAACATGGTGGTTCAGAATCCTGACAGCGGTTTTTTCCATCGTGTGTATGATTGGCGCATTCCGATGGCGGATGATAAGCATCCATCAGGCAAAGTTTCAGAAAATGTTTTTCAGCCACAGCGCGCCCATGCTGCTGATAGAGCCTGAAACCGGAGATATAAAAGAGGCAAATGCCGCAGCTTCGGAATTTTACGGTTACAGTTCCCATGAAATGAAGGGGATGAATATTGGTCAGATCAATCAGTTATCCCCTGATGAAATTCGCAGCGTCATACAGCGGATAAAAACAGAGCAGCAGAAATCTTTTGAATTTTCGCACCGCCTGAAAAACGGAGAAATCAGAATCGTGGAAGTCCGTTCCACCCCCGTAGATATGGGCAGCAAAAAAATCATGTTTTCCATTGTTCATGACATAACAGAACGCAGACAGGCTGAACAATCCCTGAAAAAAAGCGAAACTTTGT
The DNA here is from genome assembly GCA_964534335.1 of uncultured Desulfobacterales bacterium. Classification (GTDB taxonomy): domain Bacteria; phylum Desulfobacterota; class Desulfobacteria; order Desulfobacterales; family Desulfococcaceae; genus JAABRU01. The sequence continues at coordinate 17,939 of CAZHPS010000011.1, read as the reverse complement.
TAAAAGAAATGGGCAGAACCGCGAAAATCGGGGGATGGGAATTTGATATTGAAACCGGCAAACAGACATGGACAGATGAAGTTTACCGGATTCATGAAGTGGATTCTGACTGTGAACCGACCGTAAGCCGGGGATTGGCGTTTTATGATGCGGATTCCAGACCGCTGATTGAGCAGGCAGTGAAACAGGCAATCGAATGCGGTCAGCCGTTTGATTTGGAACTCAGATTCATCACGGCAAAAGGAAATCCCCGCTGGGTGCAGGCCATTGGCAGGGCATATCAGGAAAAGGGAAAAACCGTAAAAGTGGGGGGCACATTTCAGGATATAACAGCGCACAGACAGGCCGAGGAATCCCTGTGGGAAAGCGAGGAAATCTTCCGGCAGTTTATGAATTACAGTCCGATCCACATCTTCATCAAAGATGCACAGTTCAGATCAGTGCGCCTGAGCAAAAATTATGAACAGATGCTTGGCCGGCCCATAAGTGAACTTCTGGGGAAGACAATGGAGGAGATATTTCCTTCTGACCTTGCCAGACGCATAGTTGCAGATGATCTGAAAATTCTGAATGAAAATAAGGTCATTGAAGTGGAAGAGGAATTCAGGGGACGGTATTACACAACCATCAAATTCCCCATTCAAATTCAGGGCAGGCCCCTGTATCTGGGCGGATTCACTATGGACATCACCGCGCGCAGAAAGGCTGAGGAGAATCTGCGCAACAGCGAAGAACTGTTCCGCCAGTCCTTTGAAAATGCCAATGTAGGCGTGTGTCTGGTGGGAATTGACGGAAAACTTCTCAAGGTCAACCGCAGGATGTGCGACATGTTCGGCTATGAACCCCAGGAAATGGAAACCATGACGGTCAATGATTTGGCCGATCCTGATTTCATGGAAGTCAGTCCCGGTTTCATTCAGCACGCTCTTGATGGTCAGGTCATCAAATCCGAGTTTGAGAAAAAATATTTCAACCGGCAGAAAAATACTGTCTGGGGACAGGTGAGCAGTTCTCTTATCCGCGACAGAGGGGGAAATCCTTTGTATTTTATCTCTCATGTGCTGGACATCACCGAGCGCAGGCGGGCAGAAGACGAACTCCGTGCCGCGAAAGAAAAAGCAGAATCCGCAACCCGTGCCAAGAGCGAATTTCTGGCAAACATGAGCCATGAAATCCGCACCCCCATGAATGCCATTGTGAACATGACCCGGCTGCTGCTGGACACCCGGCTGGATGAGGAGCAGCACGATTATGCGGAAACAGCCATGACATCTTCAGAAATCCTGCTTTCCCTGATCAATGATATTCTGGATTTTTCCAAAATTGAGGCCGGAAAACTGGAACTGGAAAACAGGGATTTCAGTCTGATTCATCTTATTGATTCAGTTGTAAAAATTCTCAAATCCAAAGCAGAGGAAAAAAGGCTTTGGCTTACACATGGCATTGATTCGGATGTGCATCCGCATGTCACGGGCGATCCGATGCGGGTGCGCCAGATTCTGATCAATTTTCTCAACAATGCCATCAAATTCACAGAAAAAGGGGGAATACGCATCCGTGTTTCAGCAGAAAATCAGACAGACACGCATATCACGGTGAAATTTGAAGTGATTGACACAGGCATCGGCATTCCCCCGGATCGCATGAACCGGCTGTTTCAGTTTTTTTCCCAGGTTGACAGTTCCACCACCCGGAAATACGGCGGAACCGGGCTTGGTCTTGCAATTTCCAGACAACTCGCTCAACTCATGCACGGACAGGTTGGTGTGGAAAGTGCCGAAGGCAGAGGATCAGTTTTCTGGTTTACCGCAAAAATGCGGAAAGCGGAAGGGGAAATGGTGAATGATAAATGCAAAATGCCCAATCACAGGGAGACAGAATCCGTTCACTATTCACCAGCAGCCAGCCATTCACCATTAACAATTAAACATTCACAATTAAACATTCTTCTGGCCGAAGACAATGTTTTCAATCAGAAAGTTGCTTTGGCAGTTCTGAAAAAACACGGTTTTTCCGCTGATATTGCCAACAACGGCAGAGAGGCTGTGGAGGCCCTCCGGAACAAAGTCTATGATCTGGTTTTTATGGATATGCAGATGCCGGAAATGGATGGAATTACTGCGACCTGTATCATCAGAAATGCTGATTCCGGTGTTCTGAATCCGCATGTTCCCATTGTTGCTATGACCGCAAATGCCACAAAAGAGGACAGACAGAAATGCCTTGACGCGGGAATGAATGATTACATCCCCAAACCCCTTGATCCGGAAAAAGTTCTGTCAGTAATCAGTAGGGTGGGTGAAGCGGAGCGAAACCCACCTTCAGAACCAAACTCCAGTGTGGGTGAAGCGGAGCGAAACCCACCTGTTCAGATGCAAAACAAAGATATTCCGGTGGATTACAATGGTGCGGACGCAAAGGTGGGTTACTCACCCACCCTACTGCTGACAACTGACAACACTGAGATTTTTGACTTTCAGGATTTTATGCGCCGGACATGCGGGGATGATGCACTGGCAAAAGGATTGATCAGAAACATTCCTCCCTTTCTGTCTGAAACGATAAACAAATTAAAATCTGCTTTGGATAAAGGGAATTCTGCGGAAATACGGCTGCACGCACATTCCATCAAAGGCACATCCGGCAATCTTTCGGCAAAGAGACTGGCTGATATGGCAGAACAAATGGAACTTGCCGGAAAACAGGGCAGAATTGATGAGGCATATTCCATGATGTCCGGGCTGGAACAGGAATTTGCAGAACTGCGATCAGTGCTGTCAGACATGTTTCCGGAAATTTTTCAGACTTCGGATGCACAACCGAAGCAGGATGAAACAGATGAACCTCTTTCGGAAGAAACAAAAGCCCATTTGCCGGAACTGCTCTGTGTGCTGGAAAAAGAATTTCTTCCAAAATGGAAAGAATGCAAAGAAATGCTTTCCTTTGATGTAATAGAGGCATCAGCGGCTCAACTGAAACAGTTGGCAGAGGAGCATCAAATCGGTTTTCTGACTGCTTACGCCCGGAAAGTGCAAAAGGCAGCGCAGCATTTTTATTATGATGAACTGGAAACTCTTCTGGATGAATTTCCCCGGATAACAGACAGAATCAGAGATATTGCAGGAAAATAACCCAACAGGCTTCTGACAAAGCCACAGACTGTTCATCATTTTTCATATAAAAAAAGGAGAAAATTTATGCAGTATCCGCTGGCGGAAAAAATCGGCAATCCCGACCTGTTTGTTGGCCGGGAAAAGGAGTTTGAGGACGCGCAGAGATGGCTGGACTGGATACCGGGACGGCTTGCGGGCTCAAAGGTCATTCTTGCCCGGCGCAAAAGCGGAAAAACCGCATTTGTGCAGCGCATTTTCAACAAACTTTGGACAGAAAACGGGAGAGTGATCCCCTTTTACATTGACATTCCGGAAATAAAAGTCTGGTTTCCGATGTTTGCCATTGACTATTACAGGGCTTTTGTTTCCCAGTATATTTCCTTTCTGGAAAGAGATGATACGCTGGTTGCAAATTCGCTTAGCCTTGAAAAAATCAGGGAATACGGTATGACAAAATCCATTCCTGTACTGGTGGACGATGTCAATTCCATACTTCAGGATAAGAAATCGGGATTTCACGATTTACTTTGGAAGACAGTCCACTATGCTCCCCAGCGGTATGCCCAGTTGCATGATCGCCGTTTTCTGGTTATTATAGATGAATTTCAGAATCTTGCGTCATATATTTACCGGGATGAGGCATGTCATGGGGCTCCCTATGAATCCATGCCCGGCAGTTTTCATTCCCTTTCAGAATCCAAACTTGCGCCCATGCTGGTGACCGGATCATATGTGAGCTGGCTGATGGAAATCAGCGGAAAATACCTGCAGGCCGGACGGCTGGAGGCATGGATGTTTCCCCCCTATCTCACACCGGAGGAGGGGCAGCAGGCTGTTTACAAATATGCTGAGTTTCTCAATGTTCCAATTACCAATGAAACGGCTGTTCTCATCAACCGGCTGTGCATGTCTGATCCCTATTTTATTTCCTGCGTGATGAAAGGCCCTTATGCTGCAAAGGATCTTGTTGCGGAGGATGGTGTGGTGGATGCTGTTAATTATGAAATCACAGACCGCAATTCGCGTCTGTCCAAAACATGGAATGAATACATCCAGCTCACACTGCTGAAAATTGACGACCGCCATGCCAAGAACATGCTTCTTTTTCTCAATCAGCATCCGGAGCGGTACTGGAGTACGCATGAGATTAAGAAGGAACTGGGACTTGATCTTGATCCGGATGAAATCAAACGGAAACTGATTCTGCTCACAGAGGCCGATGTGATTGAGTGGGGAAGTTCGGATATTCAGTTCAGGGGACTGCAGGACGGAACCCTGAATCTGATCATCCGGAACCGTTTTGAGGAGGAAATCAGAGGCTTTGTACCTGATGTCAAACAGGAGTTTCAGGAGAAAATCAGACAGTTGGAAAAGGAGAAACGATCACTGCAGGGAAAACTGAATCATCTTTCCGGTCAGTTTGCGGAATTCCAGTTGTTTCTCTCCTTCCGGTCACGCAAACGCTTTGCCCTGTCCGAATATTTTGACGGTGTAAAAGATGACACGCGTCTGAATATCGTGAATGTGAAACAGCGGGTTCCGATCCAGCGGGAGAACGGCAAAAACATGGAAATGGATATAATCGCGGAGTCTGACTGCGGACGTGTGATTGCGGTTGAGGTGAAAAAGCTGAAAACCCGGATCGGAAAAGAAGCTGTGGAGGATTTCTCTGAAAAAATAAAGGCATATGCAAAGCAGTTTCCGGAAAAAATTCTTCTGCCCGCGTTTCTCTCCCTGGGCGGTTTCACGGATGAGGCTCTGGAACTCTGCAAAGCACAGGGAATCGGCACTGCCGAGCGGATTGCACATTTTTAGCAGCATTTTTGTTTATCCGGAGTGCCAAACTGAAAGTTTGGCACTCCTTCCCGATTTCCGGTTTGACATCCTGCAGGATATATTGCAAAAGATACAGGCGTTACGCAGCAGGATTTTCCGCATCTGAAAAATGAACAGTACGCAGTCAAAAGTTTTCGGGTATAAAAGTAGCATAAGTTTCCGGCCTGTGCTTGCTGCATAAACACTGTCCTGAAAACTTTATACCCGAAAATTTATGAAAACTTACTCAGTCGAAAGTTTTCCGATACTCAAAAAACCGGTTTTTTCCGAAAAATCCGGTTTTTCTGAAAACGCTGTACCTGAAAATTTTTGCTGACCCGCTTATTTTGCAACTTTGGGGCTTTTCAAACACGATCTCAGAGAGAAATTTCATGGATAAATTTTTTATGAAAACAGGCCTGATTTTTTTTATCATATTTCTGAATTTCAGTCCGGGATTTTGCACAGATGCCGATTCTGAAGCAGCACTCCGGCATAAAGACAGGCTGGGGTATTTCAGGCCCTGTTCTGATAACATCCGCCTGACTGCCAAAGAGGAACAATGGATTCAATCAAACAGAAGCATCCGTTTTTCAGACACAGCGGATTTTGAGCCCTATCTGTTTTTTGACGGCAGCAGTTTCAGGGGGATTCATGCAGATTATCTGAACCTGATAAGTCAGATCACGGGACTGGGGTTTGAATTTGACATGAAGAATACAGAACAAAGGGATATGCGGCTGCAAAAAGGGGAAATAGACATGATATCCACTTTTGAGATTCCGGAACGCAGAGCCTATGCCACTTTCACTCTGCCTTTCCGAAATGCCAGACCTGTAATTCTGTGCCGGAATGATGCCCCGTTCATCAGCGGAATGGATTCACTGAAAGGCAAAAAACTGGCAGTCATCAGGGGGATAAATGTTTATAACCGGATACTGAAAGATTTTCCGGGAATAGAACCTTATCCGGTCAATGACATTTCAGAAGCCATGAATGCGGTCTCATCTTCCAGTGCTTACGCATTTATCGGTGACATACTGACAATCGGTTATTTTCTGAAAAACTATCCCAATCTCAAAATTGCCGGGGTTACGGAAATGCCGGAAGTGCCTCATATGTATGCGGTAAGAAAGGATTATCCTGAACTGGTTGGCATTCTTAACAAGGCCATTGCATCCATAAGCAAAGAGCAGCATGAGGCCATCCTTAACAAATGGTTCAGTGTTCAGGTTGAATACAGGGTGAACCGGCAGGAAATCATCAAATGGGCGGCTGTCATCGGCAGTGTTTTTATCATCATTTTGGGAATTTCTCTGTACTGGAACCGGCGGCTGGCAAAAGAGATTGCAGAACGCAGACGCGCCGAGGAATCCTCACAGGAAAGACGGCTTCAGCTCAGGGCAATTCTGGACAATATTCCTGATATTGCCTGGCTCAAAGACAGAGACAGCCGCATTACTGCTGTAAATGAACCTTATGCAAAATCCTGCGGTGCTGCAAATCCTGACAATCTTGTGGGCAAAACCGATCTGGATTATTTTCCCAAAGAACTGGCTGAAAAATACATGTCTGATGACAGGGAAGTTGTGAATTCAGGCGCGCGCAGGTGTGTTGAAGAACCCTTTGAAGACATACATGGCAGGCGTATATGGATAGAAACAGTCAAAAGCCCCATATTTGATGAAAAAGGGAACATTATCGGCACTGCTGGCATTGCACGGGATATTACCGAACGGAAAAAAAATGAGGAAATCCTTCGGGAAAGTGAGGAACAGTTCCGCTCCATGTTTGAAAATCACAGCGCGGTTATGGTTCTGACCAATTCTGAAAACGGCAGGATTATAAAAGTCAACCGGGCTGCTGAAAAATATTACGGTTACAAGGCTGAAGACTTCAGCAGACTTACGGTTTTTGACATCAATCAGTTACGCAGAGAGGAACTCCTTGATGTGATGGCAAAAGCCAAAACCGGACAGGGGAACTGTTTTCAGTTCCGGCATCGTCTGGCAGACGGACAAATCCGGGATGTGGAAATCCAGTCTTCTCCCATTGCCTTCAAAGGACAAACCCTGCTCTTTTCCATTATCCATGACATCACAGAACGCAGGCAGACTGAAACCGCTCTGCGGGAAAGTGAGGAGAAATTCCGCAGCCTTGTGGAGAATATGAATGACATTGTGTATTCCGCAGATACACAGGGAATACTCACGTATATCTCTCCTGCCATTGAAAATGCCGGTGGATACAAACCCCATGAAATGATTGGAAAACATGTAAGCAGTTTTATCAGTGATGAGGATTGGCATTTTGCTGATGAGCGGTTCAGACAACTGATGTCAGGCAATCCTACGGGATATTCCGAATATCAGATGAAGAATAAAACCGGTGGGATATTTTTCGCAAAAATATCCAGTCACCCGGTTTTCAGAGAGGGCAGCGTTGCAGGCATACAGGGAATCATCACGGACATCAGTGCAAGAAAACAGGCTGAAATGAATCTCAGGCAGAGTGAGGAGCAGTACCGCATTCTGGTGGAAAATCTCAGTGAAGCCATGTATATAACAGACCTCAAAGGAGTTGTTTCCTATATTTCACCGGTAATTGAAAAGATTGCGGGATTCAGACCGGAAGAGATAAACGGCAGGCATCTGTCTGAATTTTTTCATCCTGATGATTTGCCCATTATCGCGGATAAATTTCAGAAAATGCTTTCAGGACAGGAGGTTGAGCCGTCAGAAGTCCGGGTGCCTCACAAATCCGGAGACGTGATCTGGATACGTACTTCCAGCCGTCTGCATGTCAGAAACGGCATCATATCCGGTCTGCAGGGCTTACTGACGGATATTACAGCACGCAAACACGCGGAAGAAGCCTTAAAACGCAGCAATTCTGTTCTCAAAGCCCAGCAGGAAGCATCGATTGACGGCATTGTGACTGTTGATGAAAACAGGAGTGTAACAGATTATAACCAAAGATTTATCCAACTTTGGAATGTGCCTGAACACATTGTGCAGTCACATGATGACAAAAAACTGCTCCGGCATATGCTGTCAGTTCTCAAATCTCCGGGCACATATCTGGAAAATGTCAGGCATTTGTATGAAAATATTTTTAAAAAAGGACAGGATGAGGTTGAAACCTTTGACGGCAGAACATTGGAATGGTACTGCGCCCCTGTTATTTCATCTGAAAAACAGTATCTTGGGAAAATATGGTTTTTCAGGGACATCAGCGAACGCAAACGCAGCGAACAGGCTCTTTTGGAAGGCGAGGAAAGATACCGCAATCTGGTCGAAAACATAAGTGATGTGGTGTATATTCTTGATCCCAAAGGATTTGTTCTTTATGTTTCTCCGGTGGTCGAATCTGTTACAGGACACAGTCCGGAAGATGTTAAAGGCAGAAATATCAGCGAACTAATCCATCCCGAAGATTTGCCTACACTTTATGAACAGTTTCAGAAACTGATTTCAGGGCAGAAAGCCCCGGTTCTTGAATACCGCTTTTACAAAAAAACAGGAGAAATCTGCTGGGCAAGAACATCCAACCGTCCCAGTTTCAAAAACGGTGTTATTCAGAATGTGCATGGGATAATAACAGATATAACCGAGCGCAAGCGCGTTGAGCAGGAAATCATGAAAGCCAAAGAAGCGGCTGAATCAGCCAACCGTGCCAAATCCGAATTTCTCGCGAATATGAGCCATGAAATCCGCACTCCCATGAATTCGGTACTCGGTTTTCTGAAACTGACTTTGGAATATCCTGATTTGCCGGAATTTCAGAAAAAAAATCTTTCCACCGCGTATCATTCCGCAAAGTCGCTGCTTACCCTGCTCAATGACATTCTGGATCTCAGCAAACTGGAAAGCGGCAGACTGGAACTGGAAAACCGGCCCTTTGATCTCAGGCAGATGATTCAGGACACCCTGAAGGTGTTTGAAATCAAAAGCAGGGAAAAAGGGCTTGATTTGTCTTTTCATATTCATCCGAATCTTTCCCCGTGCTATACCGGAGACCCTGTGCGGCTGCGGCAGATTATCACCAATCTGATCGGAAATGCTGTCAAATTTACTGAAAAGGGAAGTGTGCGGCTGGAAGTGAGGAATGCTGAATTAAAAATGGCGAATGGGGAATGTTCAATGGTAAATGAAGAATGCAAAATTCAACATGCTGACGCAACAAATCATTCACCATTCACCATTCAACATTCAACATTGCTTTTTTCTGTTTCCGACACCGGCATCGGGATTCCGGCAGACAGACGGGATAAAATCTTTGAACCCTTCACCCAGGCCGACAGTTCCACCTCAAGAAAATATGGCGGAACCGGGCTTGGAACCACAATTTCACGGCAACTGGCTGAACTCATGCACGGCAGAATATGGGTGGAAAGTGAAGAGGGAAAGGGCAGCACCTTTCATTTCACCGTATGCCTGAAACCTGCGGAAACAATGCCTGTGCAGGAATCTGAATCTGCGGAAATTCGCACAGTCCGCAGCTTCAAAATCCTGCTGGCCGAGGATATTGAGGAAAACATTGTGCTGGCAAAAATCCGTCTGAAACAGCAGGGACATACGGTTATCGAAGCACGGAACGGCCATGCGGCCGTGCTGGCATATAAACAGGAAACCCCTGATATTATTCTGATGGATATTCATATGCCGGGTATGGATGGGATGGAAGCCACAAAAATCATAAGAAAAATGGAGAATGATGAATGCTTACTGATGAATGACAACTGCCGTATACGGAATGAAAAAGAGCCTGCTGACAATTCAGCATTCACCATTCACCATTCACCATTAAAACATGTGCCGGTTATTGCCCTGACCGCCAGTGTCACAAATGAGGAGCAGAAGAAATTTCTGGAATCCGGAATGGATGATGTTGTGGGCAAACCCATTGATTTTGATGAACTGTCTGAAACAATGGAAAAACTTGTTCCGGAAAACCGGGGTGTCAGAAGTCAGTTGCCGGTTGCCGTTTCCCATTTGCCGGAGAAAAAATTATCATTGACAACTGACAACTTTTCACTGACAAGCGTGAACATGAAAAAAGGGCTTGCGATATGGCAGAATGGAGCCGCGTATAAAAAGGCTTTGCTGAGTTTTTCCCGTGAGTATGAAAATGCCGGAGAAAAAATGCTCTCTCTCCTGAAAAACGGTGACAGAGATGCAGCCTGCGGTATTGCCCATGCACTCAAAGGCGTGTCCGGAAATCTTTGTGTAACAGAAGTTTACCGCATTGCCTCACAGCTCAATGCGGAAATCAGGGAAAAGCCGGCTGATGAACTGATGCCAATGATTGCATCTCTTGCGGATGCTCTGAGTGCATCTGTTCATTTCATCCGGCAGATAGAAACAGAAAACACTGGACAGAGGACAGGGGAGGGAACAGAGAAACAGGTTTTGGATGCATCCGCAGTCAGAGAACTGTTACGGCAACTGATTGAGTCTTTTGGCAAATTCAATCCAGAAGCAGTTGAACCTGTTCTTGAACGGCTGGGCCGGGTGCTTTCTTTGCAGCAGATTGAACCGATACAGCGGCAGTTGGAAAGATTTGAATTTGACAAAGCAGAAGAGGAAACTGTAAAACTGGCTGCGGAACTGAATATTGAAATTAGTGAATAAAAGGAGAAAAAAATGAACAGTATATTGTCAAATCATGAATACAGACAATGGCTTGGGGATTTGAAGAGCCGCATCCGGAACAGTCAGATAAAAGCTGCCCTGTCCGTAAACAGTGAACTGATTTCGCTTTACTGGGATATGGGCCGGATGATTGTCCAAAAGCAGGAACAAAGCCAATGGGGAAGCAAACTTATTGATCAGTTGGCAAAAGATTTGAAATCGGAATTTCCGGATATGAGCGGATTTTCTAAATCCAATTTAAGTTATTGCCGTCAGTTCTATCTTTTTTACAATCAGAATAGTGACAAACAGCCAGCCTCCCCAATTGTCCCACAAGTTGCGGGACAATTGGAAAACAGTGAGGCAAAACAGCTTGTATTACAGATTCCCTGGGGGCATAACAGATTAATTTTAAGCAAAATAAAGAATCTTAAAGAAGCCCTTTTTTACATTCGTGAAACCATAACAAACAACTGGAGCCGCAGTATTCTGGGCATACAGATGGAATCCGGATTGTACCGCAGGCAGGGCAAAGCTGTTTCAAATTTTTCCCTCACGCTTCCCAAACCCCAGTCTGATTTGGCTGTGCAAATTCTGAAAGATCCCTATATTTTCGATTTTCTCACGCTTGAAAAAGATGTGCAGGAACTGGAATTTGAAAGACAGCTTGTGGGCAGTATCACCCGGTTTCTGCTGGAACTTGGCAGGGGATTTGCCTACATGGGCAGACAGTATCCTCTGCAAATCGGGACCAAAGAATGTTTTCTTGACCTGCTTTTTTACCATGTGAAACTTCGCTGCTATGTGGTAATAGAACTGAAAATGCGTGAATTTGAACCTGAATACATCGGCAGACTGAATTATTATCTTTCAGCGGCTGATGACATGCTGAAATCAGAACATGACCAGCCAACCATCGGCATACTGCTGTGCAAAAGCAAAGACAGGCTGAATGTGGAATATGCTCTTCGCAATGTCAATTCTCCCATCGGTGTCAGTGATTTCCGGTTCAATGAACTGCCTGCCGATATTCAGCGGCAAATGCCCACTGTGGAAGAACTGGAAAATGAACTGCTTAAAAGCGATAACCCGGAAGAAGAAAAAGCCTGAACCGGCTGGGGGGCAATACGGAATTTCAGCAGAGCAGAAACTTTCGGACGCGGCAGGTGTGCAAAAAATAAGTAGGCAAACGAAATTCTTCGTGTGTTCAAAAAACCGGATTTTTCGGAAAAATCCGGTTTTTCTGAAAAGTTTATACCCGAAAATTTATGGAACTTTACTTATAGTATTTTCATCAGGAAATGTTTGAAACAGGAGGCAGCATGTTTTGTCTGAGAAACAGTATCATCAGGAATATTTTCTTTTTGACTGCACTGATCATCTGTGCTGCATCTGTAAATGCAGCGGCAGAGGAACCTGTCAGAATTGTCTATAACTCCGGGGTGGCTCCCCTGAAATTTGAGGATGAAACAGGGCAGCCTGCGGGACTGTTTCCTGACATCTGGCGGCTTTGGGCAGTCAAAACCGGAAAGCAGATTCAACTGATAAAAAAGGATACCTTTGATGAGTCTCTGAATGCTCTGTACACTGGAGAGGCGGATATTCATGCCGGTATTTTCAAATCTCCGGAACGGGAAGCACTTTTATGCTATTCAGAACCGATTCTGAAACTGGATTACTATCTTTTCACCCATCCCGCGGTTCGTCCTGTACATGACATTGAAGACACACGCGGTTTGATTGTGGGCATTCCAAAAGGCGGTTTTACAGAAAGCTGGGTGCGTTCAAAAGTGCCTGCGGAACGGATTGCGGTTTACGACAGTTTTACGGAACTTTTCAAAGCAGCGCGTAAGGGAGAGGTAAAGGTTTTTGTGGCAACCGAACTCAGTCTTTTTTATGATCTCGGACAAAACCGGATCGCCAATATTTTTGCATTTGACAAACAGAATCCCTTGTATTCCCAAGTCTATTACGCTGCATCAGCCAAAAAAAATCCGTGTTTTACCGAATCTGTCAACAATGGACTGGCCACCATCAGAAAAGAGGAGCGGGAAGAGCTGGAAAACAGATGGATTTTCAGAAAAAGCAAAAAAATCCCCGCAGATTTTGCCGCTCTTCTTACAGATGAGGAACAGATCTTTCTTTCCAAAACCGAGAGCATAAAAGTTCACAATGAATCAGACTGGGCCCCGTTCAATTTCAATGAAAACGGGGATCCAAAAGGATTCTCTGTTGATTACATGTCCCTTCTGGCAGAAAAAATCGGACTTGATATTCAGTTTGTCAATTATCCCGCATGGAATGAGTTTCTTTCCATGATGAAATCCGGGGAACTTGATGTCATGCTCAATATTGTCTCAACGCCTGAGCGGGAAAAATATCTGAAATTCACAAAGCCTTATACGGAAGCCAAAGTTTTGCTTTTTATCCGGAGCGATATGCCGGATATCAAATCCATCGAGGGTTTGTTCGGAAAACGGGTTGCAGTTCCAAAAGGCTTTTATATGCAGGAGGTTCTCAAAAAATATCCGCAAATACAGATGATACCGCTCAAAGACCTCACAGAGTCCCTTCAGGCACTTTCTTCCGGCAAAGTTGACGCCACACTGGGACTGGCGCCGGTGATGAACTGCCTGATCAGACAGCGTAAGATAAGCAATGTAAAAGCAAATCCGGCAATTGTGATTGCTGATTCCGGCACTGTCCGTCTGTGTATGGCTGTTTCCGCTGAGCAGCCGGTTCTTGCCGGTATTTTGGAAAAAGGAATGGCACGAATCATTGAGGATGAAATTCAGGGACTTGAGGAAAAATGGCTTGGAAGAGCCAAAACACCAAAACCCTCAATTCCGCTGACACCTGAAGAACTGGCCCTGCTCAAGGCCCATCCCACCCTGCGGCTTGGGATTGATCCCTCTTTTGCACCTTTTGAATTTTTTGCAGAAGACGGAAAATATATGGGAATGGCCGCAGATTATATGAAAATCATTTCCGCGAGGCTGGGGATTGACCTTATCCCTGAAAAAGGACTCAAATGGGTTGAAGTGATTGAAAAAATCAAACGCGGTGAAATTGACATGCTGCCCTGCGTGGGAATTACAGAGGAGCGCAAACAGTATGCAGTGTATACAAATTCCTACCTGAATTTCATGCGCGCCATTATTACACGGGGCGATTTTCCCGTAAGCGGTCTTGGGGATTTGGCACAAAAGCGTGTAGGTGTTCAGAAAAACAGTTCCCATCACGGTTTTTTAAAGGAACATTCCCAACTGGAGCCGCTGCTGTATGACACATTTGAAAATGCCCTGATGGCTTTGTCAAAAAATGAGACAGATGCGGTTATCGGCAATCTCGCGGTTGCCTCGCATGTCATACGCAAACGCACACTCACCAACCTGAAAATAGGGGCTTACGCGTCCGAAGAAATCATTCCCCTTGCCATTGCTGTGCGCAAAGATCTGCACCAACTGGTTCCCATACTGAACAGGGCACTGGCCTCTGTTTCTCCCGAAGAGCATCTGCAAATCCGGCGCAGGTGGATTGATGTGGGCACAGGGCAGCCGGAAAAACCGCTGCTGAATCTGACAGGCGAAGAACAGGCATGGATCAAAGAACATACGATTATCCGGGTATCCAATGAAACAGATTATGCGCCCTTTGATTTTGCGGAAAACAGACAGGCAGCGGGGTTTTCCGTTGATTATCTGCATCTGCTGTCAGAGAAAAGCGGGCTGCAGTTTCAGTTTGTTCAGGATACATGGGAAAATCTGCAGGAAATGGGCAGACAGAAACAGATTGACCTGCTGCATTCCCTGTACCGGACACCGGAGCGGATGCAGTATCTTCTGTTTACGGAACCTTACAAAACCGTAACCTTTGCCATTTATGTCCGGGATGATCTCAGGGGTGTGAATGCAGTTTCCGATCTCGCGGGAAAAAAGATTATCATGGTCAGAGGTGACGGCATCATTCCGGTTCTTTCCAAAATGCTGCCAAATACGGATTTTGTTTTCTGCAATACCTATGATGAGGCTGTCAAACTCCTTTCTCTGGGCAAAGTCGATGCAACGGTGCTGGATTCCGCAGTTGCCAATTATCTGATCCGCAGAAATACGCTGACCAATATCAAACCCGCAGGAGAGGCGGTTATTTCCCATGAAAACAAAGATTCAGGCATGTACCGGCTGGCTGTCCGCAATGACTGGCCTATTCTTCACACAGTTATCCAGAAAGCAATGTATGGTGTCACACCTGAAGAATTTGCCAATCTGGAATTCAAATGGTTCGGGAAAACAGCGGAAAAAGCAATGATTTCTTCACTCACACCAAAGGAACAGGTTTTTATCAACTCCAGCCGGCCGCTGGTATTCAGCGAAGTGAACTGGAAACCGCTCTCCATCACGGACAATCCGGAAAAATATGACGGCATGATTGCGGATTATTTTCATATTATCACCCGGCGTTCCGGTCTGAAATTTGTTTTTCAGAAAACAGAAACTGATACATGGGCCGAAGTGCTGCAAAATTATGTGGAAGGAAAAATTGACGTGGTTCCTGCTTTGGGAAAGGATGACAAAATCGGACGGGAAATTCTTCTTTCCCAGCCCTTTGTCACTTTTCCCCTGGTGATCGTCACGCAGAACAATGTCAGTTATATCCGGGATGCATCAGAACTCAACGGCAGAAAAGTTGCGGCCGGAAGGGGTTATACCAGTTTTCATTTTCTGAAAAACCATTATCCGGAAATTGAACTGGTGGAAACCGACAATGTGGAACAGGGACTTATCAAAGTGTCCAACGGGGATGTCTTTGCCTTTGTGGATCACATGGCAATCGCGGTGGACAGTCTGCAGCGGCTCGGCATGAAAAATCTCAAGATCGCAGGGGAAGCCGGCTACCGCTTTGATCACCGCATCGGAGTTGATCCCAAATATCCTGAAGCCCTTTCCATCATCAACAAAGTGCTTGGGACAATGACAGAACAGGAACACCGGGAGATTTACCACAGGTGGCTGAATGTGAAATATGAGAAAAGCATTGACTATACATTGGTATGGCAGATACTCGCGGGAGCATTTTTCTTTCTGTGTGTCATTTTGTACTGGAACCGGAAACTGGCAAAAGTAAACAGCAAACTCCACGCGGAGATTTCAGAACGGATCCGGGCTGAAGATACAATTAAGGAAAATCAGAAGGAACTGGTAAAAGCCAAAGAAGCTGCCGAAGCAGCCAGCCGTGCCAAAAGTGCTTTTCTGGCAAACATGAGTCATGAAATCCGGACACCCATGAATTCAGTGCTGGGTTTCATATCGCTGGTTCTGGATGATCCGATCACACCGGAAAAGCAGCGGAAATATCTGAACACAGCGTATCAGTCCTCAAACGCGCTGCTGAATCTGATTAACGACATTCTGGATATCAGCAAACTGGAAAGCGGCAGGCTGGAACTGGAAAATGCCCCTTTCCATCTGCATACCGCAGTCAGAGAAACCGTTCACACTCTTGATATTGTGGCAAAAAGCAAAAATCTGCCGCTGGAACTGAAAATTCATCCCCATGTTCCTGACAATGTGATCGGGGATTCTGTCAGGCTTAAACAGATTCTGATGAATCTTCTGGGCAATGCCATAAAATTCACGCAAAAAGGTCAGGTAAAACTTGAGGTGAAGAATGCAGAATCAAAAATGGCGAATGGGGAATGTTCAATGGTAAATGAAGAATCCAAAATTCAACATGCTGACGCAGCAAACCATTCACCATTAAACATTCATCATTCAACATTGCTTTTTTCTGTTTCAGACACAGGCATCGGCATTCCCGCTGATCGGCTGGAACGGATATTTGATCCCTTTACACAGGCCGACAGTTCCACCACCAGACATTTTGGCGGAACCGGTCTGGGAACCACCATTTCCAGACAACTGGTGGAACTTATGGGAGGCAGAGTATGGGTGGAAAGTCAGGAGGGAAAAGGCAGCACCTTTTATTTTACCGTACAAATGGGAACAGAGGAGCATAGGGATTTGAAGATGGTCGGCAGCATAGCAAAGATTGAAAAAAACAGTGCGCATCATTTCCGGCACTGTTTCAAAATTCTCATTGCAGAGGATATTGAAGAAAATATTATGCTGGCAAACATCCGTCTGAAACAGCAGGGACATACAGTTATCGAAGCAAGGAACGGACGGGAGGCTGTGGAAGCATTTCAGCGGGAAAATCCGGATATTATTCTCATGGATGTCCACATGCCGGAAATGGATGGTCTGGAAGCAGCAAAAACCATCCGGAATCTGGAATCCGGAATGCAGAATAAAAAGACGGCTGCCAGTTCAGCATTAAAACATGTTCCCATCATTGCCCTGACTGCCAGTGTGATGAAAGAGGAGCAGGAATTATGTCTGAACGCGGGAATGGATATGGTCGCGGGCAAACCGGTTGATTTTGATCAACTGTCTGAAACAATGGAAAAACTTGTTCCGGAAAACAGAAAACAGAAATCAGTTATCAGTTATCAGTTATCAGTAACCAGACACCAGTCATCAGTTGGCCGCGAAAAAAACCATACAGACACTTCTTCCCTGACAACTGAGCCTGTTGACTGGAAAAAAGGAATGGAAACATGGCAGAATGAAGAAGTCTACAAAAAAGCACTTCTGGGATTTGCCCGTGATTATGAAACTGCTGCGGAAAAGATACGCATCCTGCTGGAAAGCGGAGACAGGAATGCAGCGTATCAGACTGCCCACGCGCTCAAAGGCGTGTCCGGCAATCTTTCTGTGACAGAGGTTTACCGGATTGCATCAGATCTCAATGCCGATGTCATGGAAAAGCAGACTGATGAACTGATACCAATACTTGAATCCCTGACAAATGCCCTGAATGCTGCTGTTGATTTCATCCGGCAAATGGAAGCATCAGACAGAGGGCACAACGCAGAAAACGGAACAGTGAAACAGGTTCTGGATGTGCCCGCACTGAAAGAACTGTTCCGGGAACTGCTGGTTTCATTTGAAAAATACAATCCGGAAGCAGCAGAACCCCTTCTGGATCAACTGGGCCGGTTCCTTTCTCCGCAGCAGATCGATCCGATCCTGCGGCATTTGGACAGATTTGATTTTGACAAAGCAGGAGCGGAAACCGTAAAACTGGCGCAGGATATTGGCATTGAATGAGAGATTGGGGAAAAAATTAAGCAAAGCGGTTTTTTGCACAAAGCCGGAGGAGTGCAAAAATTAAGCAAAGCGGTTTTTTGCACAAAGCCGGAGGAGTGCAAAAATTAAGCAAAGCGGTTTTTTGCACACAAATCCGGCGGAGTGCAAAAATTAAGCAAAGCGGTTTTTTGCACAAAACATGAGGAGTGCAAAAATTAGGCAAAGCGGTT
>CAZHPS010000010.1:0-33225 GCA_964534335.1 uncultured Desulfobacterales bacterium | reverse complement strand
CAACATGACCAATCACTTCGATGGGGAATATGATGGGAACCATCCACCACACAGGGCCCATAAAATGTTTGATATATTTAACGCCATGATATTTTACCCCGATGATATGGGTAAAGATGACAACCACCAGAGCACAGGAAGCTGTGGTGTTCAGACTGGCAGTCGGGGGGAAGAACCCGGGAATCAGTCCGATAAGGTTGCAGATGAAAATATAGATGAAGATTGTTGCCACCAGGGGAAACAGCCAGCGGCCTTCATCACCTGTGATGTCCACCATGAAATCTTCGATTCCGCCCAGAATGATTTCAAACAGGTTCTGCACTTTTGTCGGAACCAGGCCAATTCCTTTGGAAGCCAGGAAACCGATACTGATGAGCAGCAGCATAACCACCCATGAATATACAACATGCGGATATGCATGGGCGAAATGAGCCAGACCCACTAACTCGAACAGCTTGACAAAAAACATATAGGGATGTTCCACCTTACACCGCCTCCTTGAAAAAAAGATTTTTGATTTCCAACAATGTTGCAAGCATAATGCTTGCCACCACAACCGACAGACCTACAAACAGCCCTATGGGATTCACTATGTGCCGGTAAATCAGCACAAAAATGATGATACCGCTGATAACGAAACGCATGTAGTATTTGGCAAGAATTACATTATGGGAGGTAAGACGGGAAGGCTCCAGCGAATTTTTCAGGGTTCTGTGCAGTAGATGAAAATTGACTGTGACAATCAGACCGCCGAAAATAATGCCTTTTGCAAATTCCGGTGATGCCAGGAACAGTCCTGCCATACTGGAAACCGCAAACAGCACCCAGTTTGTCCTTGTCACAAATGTAAGAATCCGCTGCTGGATATTCAAAACGACTCTTTCCCCTCAGAATTTTCTGCTTTTTTTTATCGCCAGACCGATATTTCTGTATCCCGCGGCAATTCCCAGACCCAGAAATATCAGGGTGCACCAGGGATTGCTTTCATACCGTCTGTCCAGATACACACCGAGCCCCAGTCCGATGAATATGGAAAGTGCCACGGACAGGCCAATACTGCTGAAATACGCAAGTTCCTTTAAATGCCTTATATCTCTTGTTTTCATCTGTTTTTCACCGGGCCTTTATCTGACAGCCCGTTCACCGGGACGGATTATGCCCTTCTGAGATTGAGTCGTTTAGCACAGGTATAAAGGCAAGTCAACCAAAATTGTCATCCTTTTTTGCATATCTTCAGAACACAGTTTTTTTGCCTGTCTGCATCCGGTTTCAGGAACCCTGTTCCAAAATAGGCAGACAGGCAGAATATCAGAAAAAAATCCGCTTTCACCAGCCGATAAGTCCGGCTTCAAACACAGGGCCGTGTGTGCAGGCATGAAGATATTTTTGGGAATCATCTTTTTTCCGCACAGCGCATCCCAGACACGCTCCCATGCCGCAGGCCATGATTGTCTCAATGGAGACCTGACAGGGCAGGCTGTGTTTTCCTGCAATTTCCGCGACAGCCTTTAACATGGGAATGGGACCGCAGGCATAGATCATATCAGGCCGGGTTTCCTGCAATGCCCGTTCCAGAGGGCCGGTGACCAGTTCCCGGTTCCCCGCGCTTCCGTCATCTGTGGCAATATGCACGGTATGAACCCCTGCACTGAAAAAATCATTCATGCACAGCAGATCATCCTTTGATCTGCCCCCGATGAATACCCTGCATTCTGAGAGATCAAAGCCTTTGCGCCGGAGACAATCTGTCAGAAAATACATGGGAGCCACACCAATGCCGCCTGCGACGATAAAAAAACTTCGGGCATTTTCCGGAACCCGGAAAGAATTCCCCAAAGGCCCCAGCACATCCAGCCGTTCCCCTTTTCTGCACAGGGAGAGTTTTTCTGTGCCTTCCCCCACAACCCTGTACAGAATTTCAAAACCGCTGATTCCGTTTTCTGTCTCAATCAGACGGTGGATGGAAAAGGGACGGCGGAGAAGCGGAACCATTTGGTCACAGGCACGAATCATGACAAACTGGCCGGGTTTTGCCTCCTCATAAGCAGAGGATGTGGCAAGTCCCATCCTGAAATAACCCGAACATTCAATGGTATTCCACAGCACTTTGACAGTTTCCTGTTTCATTTTTTTTCCTTTTCCGGTTCTTTTCCATAGGTGACGGAAACCAGTTCTCCCACAAAACTGCCTACAATCACTTTGCTGGCTATTTTTACAGGAATCCGCTTTTCATCAGCCGTAACCCAGAGTTGAATTTTTGCATCTTTGCTTTTTTCAAACACACCGCTTACATCCTTGAGATCCGGCTCCAGCAGAAATGTGTCATAGGATGTCTCCCCGATTTTCACAGTTTCCCTTTTTTTTACCGTAATCTGTCCCATGACATTTTTTTTTCCGTCTGTAATGGGACGTTTGATCACATTGCCTGTTTTGAAATCTGTCAGTCTTGCAAAATAAAACGCGGAGAGAGGATCAAATGTTCCGGGCATGAGAGTTACGGGCGGTTTTGCGCTTCCTTTATTAACGTACTGTGCTTTGCTGTTTTCCCAGTCAAAGGTGACAACAATATCCCGTTTGCTTTTGCCTTCCCGCTGTTTTTTTCTGTACAGCAGGGATCGGGTCAGGCCTTCATCCGCATAGGCATCAATCTGATCCCGCACTTTGTAGAATGTGTCAATAAAGGAATTGGTTTTTGCCGTCATGACAAAGTGCCAGACCTTTTCCCCGCTGAGCGTTTCAAAAGGCATAATCTCCATGCTGGCCTCTCCGGCATGGACAACTCCCCACCGAAGCGCAAAGATCAGTTTTTCTCCCGGATAAAAAGGAGTTGCAGGTTTGGATGTGTCCGCAAAAACCGGAAAAGAGAAGAAAACAGCCAGAATGATCAGGTTTATGCAGACAGTTCTGACAGCAAAACGGATAAAAAAACATGATGACATCATCTGAATCTTTCTCAAAGACAGTTTGAAAAGCAGGCTGGATGAAACACAGAGAAACAGAATCCTTTGCGTCCGTGTGCATCGCAGGATTAAGCGGACATAAAATTTTCCGAAAAATCCGGTTTTTTGAATACAGGAAAATTTTTGTTTGCCTACTTATATGCTTTTTTTGATTTTGTGGCAATCTCATCTATTCTTATTTGCCTTTTCGGATGTTTGAAGTATGATTACCAAAATATACTGAAAATGTAAATTAAATAATTCAATTACAGGTTCCTGGACTCAATAATTCTTCCAAATCCTTATCTGTCAGGGGGTGCAATGAGCTGTCCTGCTTTTTTGGGGAAAGATTTGGGAATCAGAATAATCAGATTTCAGACAGTCTGATACCAATTCTCCATTGAAAATATACTTATGATTCAGTTTCCCACAGAGGACACAGAGAGAAAAAACCACAGAGAACACAGAGGAAATAACTCACATTATTGTATAATTTCAATAGCGAATTGGTATGATACTGATTCTCCATTGATTTGATACAATATGGTCAGTTTTTCCGCATTTGAGCGTGTGCAGAAAACCGCTCCGCTTAATTTCTGCACTCCTCCGGATCATGTTTGCAGAAAACCGCTCCGCTTAATTTCTGCACTCCTCCGGATTAGTCCGGGGCGGAAGTGCAGACAGTATCAGGTCAATGGCGAATCGGTATGATTCCTGTGATTTTTCACTTCATGGATTTACGGATATATTCCGTCTTCTGTCCGGTCAGATTTCCCATCCTTTTTTTTCATACATCCCCTTTCTGCAACTGCTCCAGGGATTTATTTGGGCCTAAGATGATCATCAGATCGCTTTCCGTGAGTTCATAATTGGCGGTTGGAATGATATTCAGCTCCTCTGAATCCTTTTTCCGTATGGCCACCACCTGAACACCGAAACGGTTGATCAGATTGAGTTCCCGCAATACCTTTCCCAAAAAGGATTTGGGAGGCGGAATTCGGACAATGCTGTAGCCTTCAATGAAAGGCAGATAATCCAGTACGCTGGGATTGTGGAGCCGTTCTCCCACATGCAGGGCCTGATCCCTTTCGGGAAAAATAATCTCATGTGCGCCGGTTTTCTTCAGAATTCGGGCATGGGATTCACTGGTGGCTTTTGCCAGCAGATGTTTGGCACCCAGATCATTGAGATTAAGGGTGGTGAGAATGGAATCGCTCAGATTGGTTCCGATGCAGACCACGACCGTATCCATTTCTTTGATGCCCAGCGACTCCAATGCCTTGCTATCTGTGGAATCAGCCACCACTGCCTGACTGACATGATCCCTGATGTCCTGAATCAGGGCCGGTCTTTTGTCAATGGCCAGCACCTCATGCCCTTTTCCGCACAGATGAACAGCCAGATAATAACCGAAACTCCCCAAACCGATAACGGCAAACTGTTTTTTCATTGTCTATCCTATCATAATGTCTTCTTCTGCATAATGATACAAATTTGTCTGTTTCCGGCTGATGGCAATGCCGATGACCAGAGGCCCCAGCCGTCCCACAAACATCAGCACAGTGATAATAAGCTTTCCCGGAACCGAAAGCCATGCAGTCACTCCGGTGGAAAGTCCTGCTGTTCCAAACGCGCTGACTGTCTCGAAAAGATATTCCAGAAATTTTCCTTTGGAACTCAGATGCGAAACACTGCCAAGTTCTGCAACCATCAGAAGCATGACCGCTACTGTGATGAACATCATGCTTAAAATAACCAGATTGACGGCCCTCCATACGGCAGATCCGGGAATGGTGCGGCGGAATATCTGGGGATAATCATATCCCCTGAACCGGGAGAATCCCATCAGGGCGATTGTGAAAATGGTTGTGGTTTTCACGCCTCCCGCGCAGGAACCGGGGCATGCGCCGATGAACATGAGCAGGATGATGAGAAAAAGGGTTTCATCGGCCAGTGCTTCCACAGCCAGACTGTTGAATCCGGCTGTGCGTGCGCTTACAGCCTGAAAAAATGCAGCCAGAAAACGTCCCGGAACCGACAGCGGAGCCAGTGTGTTGCGCCATTCCATCAGGAGAATGAGCAGGGTGCTTCCGGCCAGCAGAACTGCTGTAGCAGCGAGTGCCAGTTTGGAGTGAAGACAGAGATTTTTCCATGTATCCCGCGTAAAAGGCATATTGCGCCGAATTTCTGAAAGCACGAGAAAACCAATGCCTCCGGCGATGATCAGAAAAGAGATGGTAAGATTCACAGGCCAATGCTCCCGGTACTGCACCAGACTGTCGGGGAAAAGGGAAAATCCCGCGTTGCAGAACGCGCTGACAGCGTGAAAAACCGAAAGCCATGCTGCCCTGCCCACACTGTTTCCGGGCAGAAAACAGAAAAACAGGATAATGGCTCCGATGATTTCCGGAACCAGGGCAAAGACCATGACATCCCGGATAATATCGGCAGGCCCCTGTTCTTTTCTGTGGGTGAAGGTATCCTGAATCACAAGCCGATCCTTCATGCCGGGGCGCCTTCCCGCTATGAGAAGAATCATGGTGGAAAGCGTCATGATGCCCAGCCCTCCGGCCTGAATCAGAATCAGAAGAACAGTCTGACCAAAGGGACTGAAGAATGTTCCTGTATCTGCCACAGCAAGGCCGGTGACACATACTGCGGATGTGGATGTGAACATGGCATCCATGAATCCCATGCGCTGACTGGCTGCTGAAACCGGCAGCATCAGCAGAAATGTCCCTATGCCGATAAGCAGCATAAAGCCGCCAATGGAAATGCGCGCCGGAAATTCAAGAAACCATCTGGCCAGACGGTCAGAGCCTTTTTTAAAATGATCTTTCATGGCAATCAAAGGTCTTTCAAAAATGTTTTTCAATAACCTTACGAACCGCAGTCATACCGGAGAGAGTCTGCCTGCGTAAGGTGATTTTTAATTAAAATGTCAAATCAGGGATCTGCATTCCCAGGAATCCGGAATGCGGCATACTGCCCTGTCTTCCCTCTGCATTGCTTTTCAGGCTGGCAAAACAGATGATTATTCCAAATGCAAAGCATCTGAATGTCAAGGTTTGAATGACGGTTTATCTGCTGTCGAAAACCCTAAGGGTCTTAAAGACCCTTAGGGTTTCATCGTCAAGTTAACCTTGACAAGACTGCCCCTGTTTTTCCAATATCTGTAGAAATATGCCCTGCCACAGTGCGCTGCCCGTGCGTCTGCGTTCTCCCGCGCCTGTGTACTGGGCAATGAACACGCTGACATATCCCGCGATGCCCATGAAAAAGGAGATGAAAAGAAAAGCAGCTATGCCGCCGGGCATGGCTGCTGCAATGGCTGTAAGGGAATAGTGCGAGAGAAATACCCGGTCTGTGAATTCCATGATCATGGAGGTGGAGGTTCCGGCCACCAGAGGAAGACTTACGCGCAGTATCTCGCGGTACCATTGTGGCAGCATGTTCACTCCGGAAGAAGATCGTAAAAGTACATGAGGTGTCGGAACTGCTGACAATGCCGATGATTTTTTCGTTTTCCACCAATGAGCTGGACTTTAAATTGCTACGGCAAAAAAAATTGCCCATACTAAATCTGCTAAAATCAAGCAATCAGACGGGATATATTGTAAAGGAAAACAATATTATCAAATATCTGGAAGGTTTTTTATATATCAGTTTGTTGAACTGTTTTCATTTCACTGAGCAATGTTTCCGGTGCAATATCCTGTTCATTCGGCCAGGTCAAAGCACCGAATAAAATAATGAATATCTTTGAGTTCTTTAAAAACACCATGTTCCAAATAGGGTTTCATATCGAATATACCTTTTCGTCCATTTTCTGTTTCAACATAGATTCTGTAATCAGACAGTGGTTTTGCAACTTTCACATCCCAATATATAATACCTCCTATAATGGACGAATCTTATATTCACCATTGCTGATTGATATTTTTATTCTATTTTGATGGATTTACAAAATGAATTAAATGTATTGCACTTATTGCTTTTTAATAATTCTGCAAAATCTTCTTTCGTTATATTGCCTAAAAATTTATTCACTTCTCCTTTCTTTTTGTCATAGTTGTCTCCAACAATCTGCAATATTTCTGAAATTAAGGCAGCAGGATGAAAAATGGTTGTTTCCGGATCATTATCAGCTAAACTGATTCCAGTATGCTGTTCAATAGCATCATAAGTCAGCCTGTTATTTAAGCGACTGAATAAATTTTTAATTCCCAAAATCCATGATTCAATTTCCATTATAGCGAAATGAAAAATAATTTTTTCAGGATTCACAGATTTTGAAGAAATTGTTTTTTGATGCTCCGAAATAAATTTATTATTTACTTCTTCACTGATTGAAGAATTTTTTACTATCTCACGATAGTCTTTTGAATACATATCTCTAAGTCCGATTATTTTATCAAATTTTTGGTTTTCACTAAAAAGATATTTTTCTCTTCTTAAAATACTCGATAAAACTTTTACATCATTACCCACATTAATTATTTGAAAATAAAAATTTGCATCTGGGAATTTGAAAGAGTATTCTTCTTCATTCAACTCTCTGTCATTAAAAAGATTATAGCATTCAACCCAAATATTTTGCCACTCAAAATATTTCAATATTAGTTCTCTGGTAAATATCAACTCCGTCTGACCTTCAACAAAGATTGCTGTTTTTATCATATGGCTTGTTTCTTTATAAAATTTGAAGAAAAGAAATCAAAATTTGACAGACCTGTGAAGCGGAATTCATCTATCAGTTCAGGGTTTAATTTTGCATTAATCCCCTTAACGTTTTTACCTTTTCTGATCAATATATTCCAATTCTTTAAATCCACAACTT
Source organism: uncultured Desulfobacterales bacterium (assembly GCA_964534335.1). GTDB lineage: Bacteria > Desulfobacterota > Desulfobacteria > Desulfobacterales > Desulfococcaceae > JAABRU01. The sequence continues at coordinate 25,446 of CAZHPS010000010.1, read as the reverse complement.
CCATAAGAAAACTGTCATTGGATGTAGCTATCAGTTGAATGTCATTGTCCGAACATTTTTCAAATATCAATTTCCCCAATTTTGCTGCTCTTTCAAAATCAAGCCCTTCGCATAAATCATCAATGACAACAGTAGAAGGTTTTTTCTTTTTTGTTAAATACTCCAAATAAATAATAACCGCAAGAGAACGGAACATACCCTGTGACAATTTATAGTGCGGTATTGGCTTATCAAGATCATTTTCTTTAACATATATAATGGTGAATTCCTGCTTGTCCTGAACAGTAATATCTGAAATACTGTAACCAATACTGTTGAAATCAGATATTATTGATTTTTTATCTTCATTTTTTAATGATTTAAACAAAGTTGGGATTTCTTCCACTGCTGTCAGTAAATCATATTCCTGCTGGTTTAACAGAGAATAAGGATTGATATTCCCAAATTTAAAACCATATGACTGTTCCGCCCATGTTGTAATATCTTCAAGAAACGGATATTTTTTTATATCACGGTTTGTATGAAGTATTAATTTATTATCAGGCGGATATATAAATTCGAACTGTCCTCTGTTTAACAGATTTCTGATTTTGGCTTTGTCTGGATAATGTTTTCTGTTTCTGACAAGAACAAGATTGTCATTAAGCAACATTTTTTCAAAAGTAACACCCTGCTTTAAATAACTTGTGCTGAACTTATAGTTCAATTTTTCCGATTTGTCGTTTTCAAAGGTTATATCCCATTCCCCACCCCAATTCAAAGTTCTTTTTTGGGTAATCATTTTTATTAATAAATCAATACTATGCAATGCCATTGATTTGCCTGACGAATTTTTCCCCACAATCAGATTGACAGAACCCAATTGCAAGTCAGTTATTTCTAAATTTGTGTCTTTATATGATAAACTTTTTAATTTCATTTTTTGCTTTCTTATCTGTAAAGTTAGTTGTTTTCGTATCTTTTAAGATATCTGCCAGCATATGCTTAAATTCATTGCGAAAATGCTCCGTTTTTTTGTATGTTTCACGCATTGCGTTTACTTTTCCCAAAGCTGAAAATAATAAAATTATTCACTGGACAGATAATTTTATCTGCTGCCTGGAATAAAAATCTGTGGAATGCCGGATCGCAGATTTTCAGAATCAGAATGGCTATTTTATATATCACTATTATGAAAGTCAAGAGGAAAAAACAGACATTTATGCCTGTCAATAGGGGAATCTCCAAAATGTAACCTGATCATGTATCACCCCGCATTTCAATCACCCGCATAGATTTCCATTTTCCCAGCCGGTAGCGCCATACAGACACGCAGCAGAGCGAGAAAATAAAGAAAGTGCAGCAGGCCCAGGCATAATACAGTCCGGCTCCGCAGTACACAACGCCAATCCAGACCGGCAGTACCATTACAATGAGGGAAAGGGTTCCCAATGTCCACATGATGAAACGCGTATCGCCCGCGCCCTTGAGTGTGCCGATGACAACCATGTAATTTGCATCAAAAAAAATATAGCAGGTGACAAAACGCAGCAGGATCACACCTGTTTTTTCAATGTCTCCGGACTGTTCTCCGCTCTCTGTTCCAAACAGGGACAGAGTCTGTTCCGGCAGAAAAAGAAAAATCAGTCCCATGACAAAGGTATAAACCCAGGCAATATGCAGAGTGCTTAGGGTCACAGAAACCGCCTGATCCGTCCGGTTTCTTCCAATGGCCTGTCCCACCAGAATGCTGGTTCCGATGGAAAGACCGAATATTGGCATGAACGCCAGGGAATTGATGGAAAAAACCATATTGGTTACAGCCAGTTCTTTCCATCCTATGCGCCCCACCATGAAAATAAAAAAAGTGAATGCGAAAATATCCATGGAAAACTGCATTCCGCCGGGGCCGCCAAAACGGATCAGGCGCAGGAACAAATCCTTTTCAATTCGCCAGTTTTTCAGAACCCCGAAATTTCTGTCATTTTTCTTTGTGAAAATGAAAAATGCGAACAGGCATGCCATGAATCCCCATGCGCTCACAGTGGCAATGCCTGCGCCTGCAATCCCCAGTTCCGGGAATATCCATATGCCGTTGATCAAAGCATAATCCAGCGGAATATTAAGCAGCATTCCCATGAGGTTAATCACCATCACTGCACGGGTTTTGCCCAGTCCTGAATAAAAAGAGGAAAGGCACATCTGCAGAATATTGCAGCCTCCGCCCAGGCAGAGAATGCGGAAATACACCACTTCCGCAGCCTGCACTTCCGCAGTGTGACCGCCCATGCGGAACAGGGGAACAGCAATAAACCACAAAGCAGCAGTGACAAGACCGGAGATCAGGGAAAACCATATGCCCTGCCACAGTGCGCTGCCTGCGCGTCTGCGTTCTCCCGCGCCTGTGTACTGGGCAATGAACACGCTGACATATCCCGCGATGCCCATGAAAAAGGAGATGAAAAGAAAAGCAGCGATGCCGCCGGGCATGGCTGCTGCAATGGCTGTAAGGGAATAGTGCGAAAGAAATACCCGGTCTGTGAATTCCATAATCATAGTGGTGGAGGTTCCGGCCACCAGAGGAAGACTTACGCGCAGTATCTCGCGGTACCGTTGTGGCAGCATGTTTACTCCGGCAGAAGATCGTAGAAATACATCAGCGTGTCAGAACGGCTGATAATGCCAATTATTCTGTCATTTTCCATCACAGGCAGATGACCGATATTGTGCGTTACCATGAGTTTTGCGGCTTCCACAGGACTGGCTCCGGGTTCAATGATTTGGACTTCCCTGTTCATGAATGCCTTGACCGGATTTTCCCACTGGGATTCTTTTCTGACTTTCTTAAAATCTCCGGTGGTCAGAATCCCGACCATTTTTTCTTCTTCTGTTACCGGAATGCCTTTGATGTGATTTTCTTTCATAAACAGTTGGGCTTCCCGCATGGAAAGTTCAGGACTGATGGTTTTTACCGGAAAAGACATGATGTCTGAAATCTGCGCGGATTCCTGCTGTTCGTGCATAAGCAGATCCAGCAGGCGTTTGCGCATGGCAAGGGGATTGGTGCATTTGCGCCGGATCATGGCAGAACCCGCAGCAGGATGTCCGCCTCCGCCCAGACGGCGCATGATGGCCCCCACATTAATGCTGGAAACATCACTTCTGCCGATGATCATGCAGTTGTCATTGTCTCTGACAAAAATCACAAAAACGGCATCCGCGTTGATGATTTTCCGGTACATATGCACCACCATCGACAGCATCTGCACATGTCCCTCAATACGCACAATATTGACACTGACCCTGCTGCCGCTGATGTCAATTTTTTCGGTCTGCTGCATCATTTCAAACAGGATTTCCTTCTGCTCCCGCTCATAAGGCGGATTCAGAAATATGCCTGCAATATTCAGATCAGCCTGATTTTCAATCAGATAGGCTGCGGCATAGGCATCTGTCGCGGTGGTGGAGGGAAACGTCAGATGCCCTGTGTCTTCATACAGACCAATGAGAAAAAGCGTGGATTGAATGGGCGTAAGGGACATATTCTGTTTCCGCATCTCCCGCACCATCAGGGAAATATTGGCACCGGTTTCCTCCACAACTGCCTGCACAGCATCAATATTGCCCTCATTCATATGATGATCCCAGAGGATAATTTCCAGATTCTCTTTTTTCTCAAGATCTTCCATGCTATCGAGCCGATCCCAGCGGTTGGTGTCCACCACAATCAGACTGTCTGCTTTTTCCGGATCAAACTCGTCTGCCATCATCAGATTGAAGGAACTTTTGTGTATGGCCACAAAGCGTTTCACATTGGGATTCAGGGTTCTGGGGCATACAGCCACTGCTCCGGGATAAAGCAGGGTTGCCGCCATCAGAGAGGCCAGCGCATCAAAATCTGTGTTTTTATGGGTTGCCACAATCTGCATTATGGTTTTTCCTTTGACTGCAAAGATTTTCTGTATTTGCGGTTTTCATCTGTATAAGCCCCGTCATGGATCAGCATTTCCCTCATATCCATGTAGAGCGTCCGCACCAGTTCATATTCAAATGGCGAATCAAAATCCCCGTAACTGAAGGGCATGGAAGCCCGGAATTCCAGACCGTCAACAGTGCTGAGGGCCATATCAGCGGAAGAACTGATATCCATAACTCCCACCAGCATTGTTTTGGTAAAGGTGTCTGTCACACTGCCTGCCGCGTCGCGCAGATTTGAGGGGCCGAGAATGGGAATAATCAGGTAAGGGCCGGGTTTTATGCCGTAAACTCCCAAAGTCTGACCAAAATCCTCCCGGTGTTTCACCAGTCCGATTTTTGTGGCCGGATCCCAGAGCCCCAGTCCGCCCGCAGTGGTATTGACCATAAACCGTGCCAGAGTCTCCCCGGTTTTTTCCCCTTTACCCTGCAGAACGCAGTTGGTCATGACCAGAATATCGCCGACATTGGAAAAAAAATTTCTGATCCGTTCCCGCACCATCCGGGGAATCACTTTTTCATATGCGCGCACCACCGGTTCCATCACATGGTTGTCCACCACAGTGTTGAAAAGATAGATTCTGCGGTTGACAGATTCGAAAGGATCATACACATCCAGAAAGGCCAGATGGTCTCTGGGCTGTTTGCCTTTCCTTATTTTTGTCTGATGCAGAGATTGCGGATCACCGGGTTCTGTGAGATTCCCGTTTTGTGATGCGCAGCCGCTCAGTGCCAGCATAAAAATGAAACAGATAAAAAAAATGTGTCTTTTTCGCATGTTTTTTTCCTTTATAACTACAGGGATTATGGATAAGCAGGGATTTTTCCTGATATTGTTTTCCCGTAACCCAGCAGAGTAACATAGCAGGCCGGATTAGCGAAGCGTAATCCAATATTTTTATAACAAACTGAATTTAAAAATGTATTTATTTTGTCGGATTACGCTGACGCTAATCCGACCTACTGTTTACTGCTGTTTACCTGAATGGCATTGGCGCAAATCAGGGGAGCATTTCAGTTTTTGAAAAAATTCAGCATGTATTCCGTATTTGGGCCGTAAAGAATATTGCCCAGATGACCGCCTCCGGGGTAAATCACAGCACGGTTTCCAAAAGTGGCACGAATGAAATCCAAATCTCCTTTGTTGAGAATAATATCATCAGCATTATGAACCACGCTGATTTTTCCGCTCTGTTTCAGATATTTTTCCAAAGATTTCAGACTGATTTTCTGAATCAGGGCCTCCCGTGTGTCTGAAGGATGGCTGCGCTGCCAGTGGGGAAGAAGGATTTTTTCCAGATAATCCTCAAAAGTCCAGTGCAGCACTTTTTTGAAATGGGGAGTCACAGAAGATCCGGCAGTGATGATTTCATCCCGGTCTTTGATATATCCTCCGTTGGTAAGCATATCCACAGAAAACACCACGTTTGCCAAAGCCAGCCGGAAAGCCACACCGATAAGTCCTTCCATTTCATCTGTCTGCAGGGGAGCAATGCGGTTGATGTCATAGAGAAATTCCTCATCAATATACACATCCCCCTTGTATTCAAAATATTTGGATGCTTTTTCAAAAATATTGTCAAAGAAAATATCAGCCCGCTGGCGTAGGTTCCGGGTGACAAAATCATCAAACACTTTGGTGGATGCAAACAGATCCACAGGCGGATTGATAAGCAGCACTTTCTTGAAATTAAAGACTTTTTCCCTTTCATCCAGTTCCGATATGAACGCGGCATTCAGCCCGCCCAGACTGTAACCGGTCAGATAAAAATCCGTTACCGCAATCCGTTTTTTTGCCTCTTCATAAGCCATTTGCATGATACGGTAAATATCAGCGGCATCTTCAGAACTGATGCCCGGAGTATTAGACGATGAGCCCATAGCTGCAAATCGCCGGGTAAAAGGGGAATTCAGGCAGATGACATGGAAGCCTGCATGGTAAAAAAGATTCTGCATCATCCGCACTTTGCCGGTTTTGTAATTGGAACCGGTTCCGGGAATGATAAAAATCAGGGGCGCAGTTTCCCCTTTGCGGAATGCCAGACTGAATTTGTATTCCTGTATATCTCTCATGGACGGAGGCAGTTCTTTGTCTTTGAACACCTCTATGCCATAGACCCTTTCCCGGAACAGGTGTTCTTTAAGTTCATCTTTTGGCGGTGTGCCCGCAATGGTTGCCATCAGCGGATCTTTTATGGGAAAATTATACTCCGCCAGTCCCAGGGCATAGGCAACACCGCTGAAACACAGCACCGCTGCAAACAATCCGGCCAGGATTATTTGCCATTTACGGATGAAGCACTCTGATCGTTTTTTTCTGATTCTGTTTCTGATCTGCACAGTTTTCTCCTCCGAGCCGCAGATTTTCTGCAAAACAAAGTCTTTCGTGCTAACCATCTGTTTTTGTTGTATCAACAAATGGGAGAAAGGAAATTTGCAGATGGATTTGTGTATAAAACTGTGTCTTTTTACATCAAAACACATATTTTGCCAACGATATTTTTTTCTGTAACGCGGAAAAGAAAAATTTTTCCGGATTCCGGTCTTCCGGTTCATCCCTGAGTTTCATTCGGTGAAACTGAATAAACCGCCCTGATTCTGCCGCAGTACACATATTCCGTGTGAATCGGAATAATGATGCGGCAGACTCACCTCTGTTTTGCTTTTTGTGCTTGACAGAACCCGCCTTATTAACTAAAATTCAGATCTTGGAGAATCAGTCAGAACACACTCCCCTGTTCCTTTCAGGAGCAATTTTACCGGAAACTGAAAAATACCCGGTTTTTCAACAGAGATCTTCTTTTTTTCACTTCTTATTAAGTTTTTTCACAATACATCCGGAGTGAACTGGCTGTCATGTCTGATTTCTGAAATAATCGGGCAGGAGATCCAATTAAATTGTCTTGCAGTTTGAATGCCAAATCAGGGTAAGGGGGCTGTATAAAAATAACCTGTTCCAAACCCCAGGCCGCCAAAGGGAAAAAAGAAGAAGTGCATTATTCGGAAAAAATAAACCGGCTTTTACAGCCAAAAGCGGATTTGCAATGGAAGGTGCTGGATCTTTTTGCAGGGTGCGGAGGGCTGTCTCTGGGATTTGAGGCCGCAGGTTTTCAGACAGTGGGTTATGAAATGGACCCCGGCGCGGCACAAACCTATAAACAGAATCTGAAAGGAAACTGTTTTGCCAAAAAACTGACGCTGGAAACGGTTTTGGATACAGATGCGGATATTGTCATCGGCGGCCCGCCCTGCCAGCCTTTCAGTGTGGGAGGGTATCAGAAGGGAATTGAGGATGATCGCAACGGTTTTCCCATTTTTTTCAATGCTGTAAAACAGATAAAACCGGAAATCTGGCTCTTTGAAAACGTGCGGGGTATGCTGTATTCCAACCGATGGTATTTTGACGAGATAATTGACAAACTCCGTGAGGAGGGTTATTCTGCTGCATATAAACTGCTCAATGCCGTGAATTACGGGGTTCCCCAAAACCGGGAAAGGGTTTTTGCTGTGGGATACAGGGGGTCTTTCTTTTTTCCGGAGCCTGAACCCAGAAAAATCACGGCAGGCGAGGCAGTCAGTGATTTGACTGACCTGATACAGGATGAAAGCAAAATTTTGACGGCCTCGATGGATACTTATGTGGCAAAATATGAAAAAGCATCCTGCTGCATCACGCCCAGAGATTTGCACATGGATAAACCGGCCCGCACTTTGACCTGCCGGAATATTGCCGCGCCCACAGGCGATATGCACAGGGTGAAACTCAAAGACGGCAGACGCAGACGGATTTCTGTAAGAGAAGCTGCCCGTCTCCAAAGTTTTCCGGATTGGTTTGAATTTTGCGGAACAGAAACAGAGCAGTATTATCAGATCGGCAATGCGGTTCCGCCGCTGCTGGCCTATCATTTAGCCTGTTCTGTCAGGAAATATATGGAAAACAGGAATTTGGATAGTACAGAATTCATGCCTGTTCAGAAAATGGCGGAACAGATGGCAATATTCTGAAATCCATGTCTGAATACAATCTTATCTATTAACGCTCTAAAACTAAAGGAAGAAAATGGCATTACTTTTCACTTATTTGTTTCTTGCATTATTTGTTTCCTTCCTGTGTTCAATCACGGAAGCTGTTCTGCTTTCAACTCCGCAGTATTTCCTTATCCCCAAACAGGAAGAAGGAAAATTTTGGGCAAAAACATTTATTGATTTCAAAAAAGACATTGATAAGCCCTTATCTGCAATCCTGTCGCTGAATACCGTTGCACATACAATTGGAGCAGCCGGAGTCGGGGCGCAGTCTGTGGAAGTGTTCGGTGAAGCTTATTTCGGAATTGTATCTGCGGTTCTGACTATGCTGATACTTGTACTTACAGAAATTATTCCCAAAACCATCGGTGCTCGCTACTGGAGAGGATTAGCCATGATTTCATCCCGGATAATCAGGGGGATGATCATAATAACCTATCCTTTGGTTTTGATGTCTGCTGTTATTACAAGGATTATTTCGGGAAACAAAAACGGGCGATCCACCAGCAGGGAAGAAATATCGGCTTTGGCGAAAATTGGAACCCATGAAGGTATTTTTACGGAAAAGGAACATAAAATTATCCAGAATTTGCTCAAACTTAAAAATGTAAATATTACGGAAGTGATGACCCCGAGGGTGGTGACAGCTATCGCGGACGAAAATTTATCTCTGAAAGATTTTTTGAAAAACAAAGACTATTTAAAGTTCTCACGGATTCCGATATATTCAGAGAACAGCGATAATATCACCGGTTATGTGTTTCGGCAGAAGGTATTTGAAAAACTTGCGGAAGATCGCCATGAATTAAAACTGAAGGATATAAAACGGAATATAACATTTTTGCCGGATAAAATAGCCCTGTTCAGTGCGTGGGAAATTCTTTTGGAAAAAAAAGAGCATATCGCCATGATTATGGATGAATACGGGGGCATAGATGGAATTGTGACAATGGAGGATATTATTGAAACCCTGCTTGGACTTGAAATTATCGATGAAAAAGATACCATCAGTGATATGCAGAAATATGCCCGTGACAGATGGAAAACAAGACAGACAAAATACAGATTTCTGGAGGAATTAGAGCAGGAAAACAAATAAACAGTATGGCCGGCCTGTCCCGGTTATCAACATTTATAAGTAGGTCAACGAAAATTTTCGGGTATAAAAAAACCGTGTTTCTCATGAAAACCGGATGTCCTGAAAACTTTTATCCTCGAAGATTTATGGAACCCTAATTATGATACATTTTGATGGAGATAAACTTTTGGAGCCGTACAGTGAAAATAAAATCATTTAATATTGACCTGTTAAATAATAATGTTAAAAATAATAACTTATGATATACTACAGAAAAGACAGTCCAAAGGGGATTACTCCGCCAAATCCGGACGGTGAAAGGGATATGGTCTCACATATCACAAAGCACAGAGGCATGAAAACTGCTTATACTTCTGTCTCAGAGGACAGAAACGCTATACGGCATTTCAGCGGAGAATTGTATAAAACAGATTCTTCAGATATAATTCAGGATAATCATATCATCATAAACCATCAGGAACTGACTGACAGACTGAAAAGGCTGATACAGGCTTCCCAAAAAGAGGAAAAAGTTATGGCTTCACGTGCATTTATGCTCGCTTCCCGTGCAAAGGAATCTCTCATTGACTGGCAGTTCAGATGGGAAAGCATAGACAGAAAAGAGAGAATAAACTGGTGTTTTCTGCATATACAAAAATATTTTCAGAGAGTCTGAGTCATGAAAAATCTCTACACATGTGACAATTGTCTGTATAATCCGACTCAGTATCACGAAATCGGAACAAAGACAGGTTTTTGTCTGAAACATGACTGCCTGCTGAAAAATTCTTCCCATACCACATGCCATTTCTTCAGGAGAAAGGATTTGCCTTTTTTTCTCTCACAGGAAGGCCATGCAGAACATGCTTCTGATTTTTCAGAAAATGAAGGCATTGTTTTTTATCATGCACGATATCCTGAACAGACAAAAAAATATTCTGAACGTCATGTATGGATTACACGCTCTTATGATCCCTATATCCATGAAATCGCCATCTATCACAGAACAGACAAAAAATGGGTTTTTATACAGGCATTCATGGCTTCAAGAAATCCCATTAAAAGTATAATGTCCTCCTCTTTGACAAGAAGATATATTCAGCAATGCGGTTCCCGGCAGGATAATTACAGACTTAGACTTATTCTTTCCATAAGCAATGATTTAAGAGAAAAGACAGATTTGCGGCCGGACGATTTTATACTCGATATATCCCATGAAGAATTTACTGATAAGAAAGAGCATTATCAGAAAGAGATAAAACTGCTGCAACTGTATGCCATACAGGAATACGGAATGCTGACTGAAAATGATGATATTATGTGGATTTCAGATGAATTGAACGGTTCTTTGTTTTCATCATGGGAGGATTTTTTTTCCAGTGTCAGTCAGCTTGTCCCTGTCATCAACAGTTATATCATTGACTCAGCACAGAAGCGTGGAACTTTCTTCCCCAGAGACATGGATGAATACATTGATGAATATCTGGAAGTCTGACACAAAATTATATCAAATCTGATAGTGTTACAAGTCTGGGCTTGCCGCGAAAAAAGGATATTTTGATTTGAATTCCGGGACAATTGATGATAAATAGGTCAACGAAAATTTTCGGGTATAAAAGTAGCATAAGCTTCCAGCTTATGCCTGTTGCATAATTTATGCCCGAAAAATTATGGAATCTTACTTATACTGATCCAATTTTGGTTTTATCCGGCATACTTTTTGCCTTCAGACCGGATTGTGAAAAAATGACCGTTTTGATCCGGAAACTCAGCGGAAACAGGTTGGGAAAAGGATGTTTCCGCAGTTCAGCAATTTTCGTGCCAAAGAAAACCAAAATTGGATCAGTATAATAAGGAATTTCTGCGCAGTTTATGAAATCTGCCGGATTACCGGCAGATTGGATTTTTCAGACAACCAGCAACAAAAACAGAAAGGGGTAAAAATGATTCATTACGAAGGTCTTTCACCGCAGGAAGCTGAAGCTTCCCGCAGTCAGCACGGTTCCAATCAGCTTACACCGCCGGAAGTGGAAACATTCTGGGAAAAACTGATTGACAATTTCAAGGATCCCATGATTGTCATCCTGATGGTGGCCCTGGGCATTGTCACAGCTTTGGCCGTGTTCGGTTTTGCAGAATGGTATGAAGGAGTGGGAATTGCAGCGGCTGTGGCACTCGCGGCTTTCGTTGCAACCGCCTCGGAATTCAAAAACGAGCAGACTTTTCAGAAACTGCAGGAAGAGGCTTCCAAGATCTTCATCAACACCTTCAGGGGCGGCAGTCTGAAGCAGATCGGCATTGATGATATTGTCAAAGGCGATATTGTTCTGCTCCAGCCCGGTGACAAGATTCCCGCAGACGGAAAAGTCATACAGGGAAAGGTGAAGGTCAATCAGGCTGCGCTTACAGGAGAAGCTGAGGCTGTCACCAAAAAAGCCGGTGAGGCGGTTTTGTCGGATCTGACCGATGCCCATGCTGTTTTTCGCGGAACCATTGTGGAAGACGGGGAAGCAGCAATGGAAGTCATGATGGTGGGCGACAAAACCCATCTGGGCCAACTGGCAAAAGACCTGCAGGCTGATGAACGGTTAGGTCCGCTGCGGGTCAAACTGGCAAAACTGGCTGATGATATTTCAAGATTCGGATATATCGGCGCGACCTGTATTGCCCTTGCATTCATGTTCAAGGCCATCTGGATGGACAATGGCGGGGATACCGCCCTGATGATGGCCTATATTTCCAACTGGCAGAAACTGGTCTATGACATTGTCACAGCCCTGATTCTGGCCGTGATTATCATTGTGGTCGCGGTTCCTGAGGGACTGCCCATGATGATCGCGATTGTACTTGCCCAGAACATGCGCAAACTGCTCAAATCCAATGTTCTTGTGCGCCAACTGATGGGTATGGAAACATCGGGCAGTCTTAATATTCTGTTCAGTGACAAAACCGGAACCATCACCATGGGGCAGTTGGAGGCTGTGGGATTTATGACAGTGGAGGGAGAAGGGAATCTCAAATCCTATGAGAAATTTGAGAAAATGCCCCCTGCCATGATGCCTTTGCTGGATATTGCTGTGCGGGAAAACACATCCTGCATTGTCAACTGCCATGCGGAAAAAGAAACAGACCGGATTCTGGGAGGCAATACCACAGAAAGAGCCATGCTGAAATTTATCCATGCGGATGTGAGTGCATCAGCCGAACCTGAATCTGAACTGCTTTCACAGGTGCTGTTCAATTCCAGCAGGAAATTTTCCGCTGTCCGCATAAAACGGGCAGATGGAAAAGAGATGACTTTGGTAAAAGGCGCACCGGAAAAAATATTGGAGAAAAGCTCGTATTTCTTTGCCCCTGACGGACAGGCACTGCCTCTGGAGGAATCTTCCAAAACCGGAATTCTTTCCCAGACTGATGAAAAGGCTGATGCGGGATACCGGCTCATTGCCATCGGAATTACGGAAAAACCCATGCCGGATAATATGGAAGAGGTTCCTGACGGGCTGGTGCTGCTGGGTTTTGGTCTGATTCGTGATGATCTGCGCAAAGAATCGAAACCGGCCATTCAGACGCTTCAGAACGCGGGGATTCATGTGGTTATGCTCACAGGCGACCGCGCCGGCACTGCAAAGGCCATTGCAAAAGAAGCGGGCCTGCTCAGCCGTGATGACAATGTTATCATTGAATCATCAGATATGGCAAAACTTTCTGATGAGGAACTGAAAAAAATCCTGCCCCGGCTCAGTGTGGTTTCCCGGTGTCTGCCACAGGACAAAACCCGGCTGGTCAAGGTTGCACAGGAAATGGGGCTGGTTGTGGGTATGACCGGAGACGGCGTCAATGACAGTCCTGCCCTGAGCAATGCGGACATTGGTTTCGGACTGGGCAGCGGCACGGAAGTGGCAAAAGAAGCCTCGTCCATTGTGGTACTGGATGACAATATCCAGTCCATCACCAGTGCCGTGCATTACGGCAGAACCATATACCGCTCCATACAGAAATTCATCACGTTCCAGTTGACCGTGAATGTCAGCGCGATTTCCATTGCCTTTCTTGGCCCGTTCCTGGGATTCAACATGCCTCTGACCGTAATCCAACTGCTCTGGGTCAATCTGGTTATGGACACTCTGGCAGCACTGGCTTTCAGCGGTGAACCGCCTCTGGATTCCCATATGAAGGAAAAACCCAAAAAGCGGGATGAGGAAATCATCAACAGCCGGATGTGGTCATCCATTCTGTTCAACGGCTTTTTCATGACCATTCTCTGTGTGATTTTCCTGAAAACAGCAGGGGTGCGCGAACTGTTTAACAGTCAGGAATCTTTTATGACCGCATTTTTCGCTTTCTTTGTATTCCTGAACAACTTCAACAAGTTCAATGTAAGAGTCGAAGGATTCAATCTTTTTGCCCATATTTTTGAAAACAAAGGTTTTCTCAGGGTTGTGGGCATGATTTTCCTGATTCAGATTCTCATCACGTATTTCGGCGGTGAAATGTTCCGTACCGTTGCACTGCAGCCTGTGGAATGGCTGTATGTGGTTGGTTTTTCCATTGTGATAATTCCCTTTGATATGCTGCGGAAATATATCCGCTGGATTTTTGAATAGGATGGAGCAGCAGTTTTTCAGGCAAAGCTGCTGACATAAGACAAAAAAGTCCCAAACTTTCCGTTTGGGACTCCATCCCCTATCTTTATAGTATACACATGATTTTACATAAAATCCGACAGTTTATAAATGATCGGAATTATTATCTGTCCACCCATGCTGAAGAAGAAATGGCAGATGACAGTCTTGAACGCAGGGATGTTGAAATGCAATTCTGAAAGGACGGATAGATAAAAAAATGACGCAGGACATTCGGGGAACAAGGTATCGAATAGAGGGTCCGGCAGCGGACGGAAGGCTGATTCATGTGATATGCCGGTTCAGAGAAGATGAAAATTTTATAATTATAACAGTATATGCTTTATAGGTGAACTTATGTTATGTGAATTCTGCGGGGGAGAGACGAAAGAAAAAAAAGTCAGGCGTCAGCATTGGCTCAACAAAAAACTGTATATCGTGGAAAATGTCAGTGCTGAGGTATGCACTGAATGCGGAGAAAGATATTTTCATGCAAAAACACTTGATACAATTGATAAAATTCTTTCCATGAAACATCCTGTCAAGGAACGCATCCATGTTGAAGTGGTAAATTTGCATCAGGCAATGGCATAAAATTCAGACATTCAATCCTGAAAAAACATAACATATAGAAAAAATTGTGGATATGTCAATTCTTCATAAAAATTATATTCTGGATGAAAATCATATTCCATGTGCCGTCATAATTCCCATAGCAGAATTTGAACACATTGAGAAAATTCTTGAAAAACACAGTCTGACAAAAATGCCAAAAGATCCCGGAAACAGAAGCAATGTTCCGGATATGCGGCCGGAAGAATGTTTTGAACTCATGGACAAGGCACATGGGAATTCCCAGGAGCAGAAATGGACACGGGAAGAACTGTATGATGTCTGAAATTTTTACAGACACCAATATTCTTGTCTATTCTGTTGATAAGCATGATATGGCAAAGCAGGATCGTTGCAGGGAATCCCTGCGCTGGCTTGACTGTAATGGATGCGGTGTCATTTCTACGCAGGTAATGCAGGAATTTTATGTTGCATCAACCAAAAAACTCAAAATTGATCCCATGATTGCCAAATGGAGAAAAACAGATGGAAGCTCTTCGGATTACCCGCAAACCCTTAAAACGGAAAATAACGGTCACACTGCCTGCATCTTTCGGAGATGATGAGGTGGAAATTATCATTCTTCCCATTGAGAAAAAAACAGGAGAAAAATTTGATCCGGCTCCGTATTACGGATTTATGAAACATATTGAGATGGACACGGAAGAAGAAATCCGGATGATGAGGGATGAATGGGAAAGAAATTTCTGATCGATACCAATATTCTGGTTTACCTCAGTCGGGACAGTTTTCCGGGAGATATTGATAAAACATGCCTTGATAAGATATTTGCAGAATCTTTCCGGATTTCCGTCATTACGCAGATAGAATTTCTGGGATGGCGGAAACATACGGAAAAATCCTTTGCAACAGCCAAAAAAATGCTTGCAAAAGCAAAGATATATTCTCTTGATACCAACATTGTCGAACAGACAGTCCGTATCCGTCGTCAATACAGAATCAAACTGCCGGATGCTGTTATTGCCGCAAGCTGTCTGGTTTATGATTTGACATTGGTGACACTGAATGATAAAGATTTTGAAGGCATTGACGGATTGAATATGTATAATCCGTTGCTTGTTAGTGCTGATATGCCGGATGCAAAGAATGTTTTGGCAGAGGCAGATTCGGCTGTGATTAAAAATTCTGTAATAATTTGAAAAACACCTGATGCAATTGACAAAATTATTTCCCGGAAACATCCTGTAAAAGAATGCATCCATGCTGAGACAGTAAATTTGCATCAGGCAATGGCATAAAAATATCTGCCCGGGGCAACCCGGCAGAAAACAAAGCATGATAAATGTGCCGGATCTTAACCACAGTGGTTCTGAAACTTTATATTTGCAGAGAAATGTTATGAAAATCAACAAAACAGCAAAGGTTGGGCGCAATGACGACTGCCCCTGCGGAAGCGGCAAAAAGTACAAAAAATGCTGTCTTCTCAAACCAAGAATCCACAGACCTGAAGAGGTCAAAGATGTCTATTTCAAGCGGTATCAGATACGCCTGAAAAATGACAGAGACATTGAAGGCATCCGGAAAGCAGGCCGTCTTGTGCTGGATACCCTTGATTTGGTGGAAAAAAATCTGAAACCGGGAATGATGACCGAGGAAATCAACACCCTGGTGCATGATTACACCATAGAGAACGGGGCAAAACCTGCGCCTCTTCATTACAAGGGTTATCCCAAAAGCGTGTGCGTGTCTGTCAATGAGGTGATTTGTCACGGCATACCCGGAAAAAGGATTATGAAGGACGGCGATATTGTCAATGTGGATGTGACGTCGATTCTCAACGGTTATGTGGCGGACGCGAACAAAACTTTTTTTGTGGGAACTCCGGGTGAGTATGCCCAAAAAATCGTCCGGGTGTGCAGAGAATGCCTGAAACGGGGAATGGAAATGGTGCGTCCCGGCAATACCATCGGTGACATCGGCTGGGCCATTCAGACCTATGCAGAAGGGGAAAAATGCTCGGTGGTGCGTGATTTTGTGGGACATGGCGTGGGTTTTGAATTCCATGAGGCGCCCCAGGTTCCCCATTTTGGAAAAAAGAAAGAGGGCGTTGTGCTGGTTCCGGGCATGGTGTTCACCATTGAACCAATGATCAATCTGGGCAGAAAAGATTCCAAAGTGCTGGGAGACAAATGGACTGCTGTAACTCAGGACGGTTCCCTTTCTGCACAGTTTGAACAGACTGTTCTGGTGACAAAGGAAGGGTATGAAAGCCTGACACCTTATGAAATTTGAAGCCTGATGCCGGTGACTGGTCACCGGTTTGGCGGTTGAAACTGAGTTTTGCATATTTTTTTCTCCTGTTCCTGCGCGAAGCGTCAATGCCCTTAAATCAGGAGGATTTGACCGCACAGTGTATTTGTCCATGAGGAGCGCATGGACTAGTACATGACCACGATGAATTTTACAGCATCAAAAACTGAATTTTTTAAAAAAATTCAGTTTTTTAGGCGATTTCCGAAAATGAAAATGCCAGTCATCTGAGGGATGTTCTTTTCCGGAACTCGCCTTAATCCTTATTTTATTCTGTAAGGTGATTTCCAGAAAAGAATATCCCACCAAAGCAGCACAAGCTTCCGGTTTGTGCCTGTGAACTGAAATGGGATATTTACAGAAATCACCTAAAAACTAAATTGGTCATGTATACCATTACTTGAAACATTTCGGTTGTAAAATACCGCATTCGAAAGGCCAGCCTCAGCAGAATTTATAAAAATGTTTTAAGTATCAGTACAGTTTAAACTGCCTAGAATAACACGAATCTGCACGAATGCACAACCCATAATTCATGTCATTCGTGCAATTCGTGGCTGTACATCAAATCTTCTGAGTAATGGTATACTGGTAATCTGTCAATTTTGATTTTATGATCTGATTAGTATGGCAAAAACTGCAAATGAAATCTCCTGATAAATCAGCTTCATTGAAACTTGACATCTGTAAATTGATATTTTACATCTGTAAACTGACACCTGACACCTGAAACCTCCAATCGGAAAAAGGAAAAACCATGTCTTCATCCCAGGACGAACAGATTCTCAGAGCAGCCAAAGAGATTATCGTAAAATTCATTGAAACCGGCAGGGTTTCTCCCACAGCCTTTCCTGAAAACTTTAAAATCATTTATAAAGCGATAAAGGAAACTGTGGAGGAAACCGATGCACTTCCCGAAGCAGTGGAGAATCAGCCGGAACCAAAGTAAAACAAGCTTCCAGCCTGTTTTTCCAGTTTGTTTTTCAGCCTGTTCATTAATCCCTGAACCCCGGCCCGAAACCTGTGCAGCGCTGTCTGCCCGCAGATTTGTTTCCCACAGAGATCACAGAGTTTTTCACAGAGAACACAGAGAATTTTTGTATAATACTTCACGTTTGTTTTTTCTGGCATAAATTTTGCTAACCCAATATTCAGAAAGTGTCAAAGTGATTTCAGAGGTTCCATTGGATTATAACAGGGAAAAATATCTCTGAATGTGTTTTCTGCGGAGAATTTTTTTCATTTGAAATAGCAATATTTTTACAAATCATAAAGGAGATATTTTCAATGGCATCAGCTTTGCGTGTTCTGATTATCGGAGGAGTAGCCTGCGGCCCCAAAACAGCGGCCCGGCTTCGGCGTCTGCATCCGGATGCAGACATCACCATGATTGAAAAAGGAAAACTTGTCTCTTACGGAGCCTGCGGTATTCCTTATTATGTGGAAGGACTTATCCATGATATTGGGGAACTGGTCAAGACACCTGTGGGAGTAGCCCGGACACCTGCTTTTTTTGACAAGGCAAAGGGGTTTAAGGTTCTTATTGAAACCGAGGCATTGTCCATTGACAGAAAAAACAAAACCGTGCGGGTGAAAAATCTGGTTTCCGGCAATGAAAGCGATATGCCTTATGACAAACTGGTGCTGGCTACAGGCGGTTATCCTTTCCGTCCCCCGATTCCCGGAGTGGATCTGAAAAATGTCTGGTTTATGACACATCCGGATCATGGGGAAAGTCTGATCAGGGAGATGAAAGCCCAGGGGCTGAAAAAAGCGGTTATGGTCGGAGCCGGATTTATCGGCATTGAAATGGCTGAAGCCCTGAGCCACCAGGGTATGGATATTACCATTGTGGAAATGATGGATCAGATTATGCCCGGTATTCTGGACAAAGATGTGGCAATATTTGCTGCCAAACATCTGCGTCAGAAGGGCGTGAAACTGGTGCTGGGCGAACGGGTGACAGGCATTGGCGGAAAAGAAAAAGCCGCGTCTGTCAATACGGACAAACAGGTGGTTGATGCAGATATGGTGGTGATTGCTGTGGGAACCCGTCCCAATGACAAACTGGCGCGGGAAGCCGGTATCGCTTGCATGGAACGGGGCGGCATTATCATCAATGAATACTGTCAGACCAGTGACAAAGATATTTATGCAGGCGGAGACTGCGCTGTGAATCATTATTCCGGCAGAAACGCGGGGGGGCAGCTTTTTGTTCCTCTGGGATCAACGGCCAACAAACACGGACGTGTGATTGCCAATCATATTGCGGGACTTCCCACTGCATTTGGGGGAATCTCCCTCACCGGCATTGTGCGCGCGTTTGATTTCACTCTGGGCAGAACCGGGCTTTCGGAAAAACAGATCAGAGATTTGAATCTGGATGCAGAAGTTTTTACATGGGCAGGCTCGGATCTTCCCCATTATATACCCGGAAGCGCACCTTTTATTATCAAGATGATGGCTTCGCGTTCAGATCGGAAACTGCTGGGAGTTCAGGTGGCCGGGGCAGGCAATGGATCCAAACGTCTGGATGTTGCGGCTGCTGTGATTTACATGCACGGCACGCTGGATGATATAGCCAATATTGATTTCGGCTATGCTCCGCCTTTCAGTCCGCCGATTGATCCTCTGGCAACCTGCGCGCATATGCTCAGCAACAAGCTTGATAGCATTGCAAAGGGCATTTCCGCTCTTGAGGCCAAAAAGCGCATTGAGGAAGGAAATGTGCTGCTGCTGGATACCCGTACTCCGGATGAATTCAAGACCATGCAGCTTCCCTATGAAGTGAAGCACATTCCTCTGGGCGCGCTGCGGGAAAAAGCAGAACAACTGCCCAAAGACAAAGACATTCTGGCCTTCTGCAAGGTCAGTATGCGCGGGTATGAGGCACAGCGCATTCTCAACGCGGCCGGTTTTAACCGGGTCTGGTTCATTGAAGGCGGAATTGTGGGATGGCCTTTTGAAGTGAAAATGCTGTAAAGTTTTCAGGTGTCAGATGTTCAGTGTCAGATAAACACTGAACATCTGACACTGAACACCGATGCAAAAAGAACCCGGAAACAGGAGGAAAGTTCCGGATATGTGGCTGGAAGAATGTTTTGAACTGATGGACAAGGCGCATGGGAATTCCCAGGGCAGAAATGGACACGGAAAGAACTGTATGATGTCTGAAATTTTTATCCGGATTATGATGAAAATAACAAAAACATGATTAAGCACTTCCGATGCAAAGATACACAGTCATTGTTTGAAGGAAAATCATCCCGGCGTTTCAAAGGAATTGCCGCTGTGGCTGAACGCAAACTTCAAATGCTTGACAATGCCTGTGAACCGGCAGATTTGCGGGTTCCGCCGGGAAACCGTTTGGAAACTTTATCCGGCAAACGCAAAGGGCAGTGGAGTATCCGTATCAATGACAGATGGCGGCTGTGTTTCCGTTTTGAAGACGGCAATGCCTTTGATGTTGAAATTGTTGATTATCATTGAGGAATCTTATAATGAATCCAATCAATAAAATGCGGCCTGTGCATCCGGGCGAAATCCTGCGGGAAGAATTTCTTGTGCCGTTGAACATGAGTTCTTATGCGCTGGCATCAAAACTCAATGTATCGGTTCAGCGTATACAGGATATCGTGAAGGAACGGCGATCTGTTACGCCTGACACTGCTCTGAGGCTGGCCCGTTATTTCGGCACAACACCTCAGTTCTGGCTAAACCTTCAGATCAGTTATGATCTTAAAATTGCAGAGAAAAAATCAAAATCCGAAATTGAAACTGAAATCAGTCCGATGCTCACAGTTTGTCACTGTGTGTAATACTAATTCTCCATTGATTCTATATAATAAAATATTATTTTTTATCTTTGATTACAATGTGTTACTTTTTTTAAAGTATATTTTCAATGGCGATTTGATATAATGCCAATTCGCCATTGATTTGATGCAATATTGTCATTTTTGCTGTTCCGCGTGTGCAAAAAACCGCTCCGCTTAATTTTTGTACTCCAGCGGGTTTTGCAGAGGAAAAAAATCGCTAACTTGGATTATTCATAAATTAACCGCAAAGGTCGCAAAGAACAGCAGAGAGACCGCAGAAAGCGGACCGGAACAGTTTTCTGTCCTGTCTCTGCGCACTCTGCATTTTTTCTTGGCGGACTTTGCGTTTTCCTTTGCGCACTTTGCGGTTTATGAATTATTCAGGCTAAAAGAACTACAAAAAATAAGAAACGGGGTGCGCCTTCATCCGAGTTATCTCCACACTGATTCACCGGAAAATTTGCATCAGTTCCAATATGCCGGATGAATATGCAAAAATACTGGTGCTGTGCATTGGTATTTTTCTTGTTCTTTGTGCAGGTATTCTGCTGGGGCTGCCAACGGGAATCCTTACGGTTTTTATTCTGAGACAAATAAAATTTTCCTCTGTTCTGTCCAGTCTTCAAATCTATCCGTGCCTGAGTCCCCTGTCCGAATTTATCATCAGTGTGTGGATTGTTTTTTTATATCATCTGCTTCACCCGTTCAGTATATTGTTTTCTGAACAAAAAATCCTGAAAAAAACCGGATTTTTCGGAAAAATCCGGTTTTTTGAATACCCGGAAATTTTCGGCTGAGTACTTATCTCTTTTCATGGAAAATCTTATGAAAATACTGCTTATCCATCCCTTTTGTCTGGAAGAGCGCATTCACGAAGAGGATGCTGCTGCTGTTCCCATTGGCCTGTATTATATCGGAGCCATGCTCAAAGAAAATCACTATGATGTTGAAATCCTAAATTTTCACGGACTGGGCAGGCATCCGGACAAAATCAGGGAAATTCTTATTGCACAGCAGCCGGATATCATCGGTTTTTCAGTTCTCAATGCCAACCGCTGGGGCGCGATTGACACTGCCCGCATTGCAAAAAAAATCAATCCAAATGTGAAAATTGTTTTTGGCGGTGTGGCAGCAACATTTCTGTGGGAGCATTTTCTGACCCATTTCAAAAATGTGGATTATATCATCATGGGAGAAGGGGAACATTCCTTTCTTCATCTTGTGCGCTGTCTGGAAAAAAAAGATGAATCCGGCATGGAAACCGTGCCGGGAATTGCTTTCCGCAAAAACAGCAGAATTGTAAAAACAGAACCCGCTCCGCCCATACAGAATCTCGACAGCCTGCCCAATCCTGCCAATTATTTCATTTATCAGCACATCGCCCTGACACGGGGCT
Source organism: uncultured Desulfobacterales bacterium (assembly GCA_964534335.1). Lineage (GTDB taxonomy): Bacteria > Desulfobacterota > Desulfobacteria > Desulfobacterales > Desulfococcaceae > JAABRU01. The sequence goes on along the minus strand of CAZHPS010000010.1, from coordinate 3,666 downwards.
GCCCGTCCAACTGTACGTTCTGCGGCTCACCCAAATTCTGGGGCAGAAAAGTCCGTTTTCATTCCGCAGACTATTTTGCCGCGCAGATGGAAATTTTGCATCAAAAAGGCATTTCCTTTTTTTATGTGTCTGATGACACTTTTACCCTGAAAAAATCGCTGGTTGTTGACATCTGCAAAAAAATCATTGAAAAAAAACTGAACATTTCCTGGGCAGCAATTTCCCGCGCGGACTGCGTAGATGAGGAAATTCTGCACTGGATGCGAACAGCCGGATGCAGCCAAATCAGTTACGGTGTGGAAAGCGGTTCGGAACAGATGCGAAATTTTATGAACAAGCATCTGCGTATGGAACATATCTGCAAAGCCTTTGACCTGACCCGTGCTTACGGCATTCTGCCCCGTGCCTATTTCATTTACGGATGTCCCGGAGAAACAAAGGAAACCATACAGGAAAGCATTGATCTGATAAAAAAAATCAGGCCGCTGAGCTGCATTTTCTATATTCTGGATGTGTTTCCCGGAACCGCTTTGTATGAGACCTTCTGCCAAAGATTTGGCATAAATGATGATATATGGCTGAAAAAAATAGAAGATATTCTCTGGTTTGAATATGATCCGCTGTTGAATAAAAACAAAATTCTGGCCTTTGGCAAAATGCTGCGGGAAAATTTTTACCAAAATCTGCCGGAATTTGCAGAACATATCGAACTCACTGATGACAAAAGCCTGTATCCCTTTCATGCTGATTTTCTTTCCAAACTTGCCATGACCTTTACACACGGAGATTATGCACAGATTCAGGAAATTCCGGTCAAAGAAAAATGCGCAGAAAACCTCTGCCGCATGGCTTTGAAATATTATCCAAATCACCGGGCCTTTCTGGTGCTTGGCATGATATGGCAGAAACAGGGGGAGTTTGTGCTGTCATCTGAAATTCTCCGTGAGGGAACTGCATCTTTTCCCGGCAGTGAGGAACTGCATCTTTGTCTGGGCATCAGCCTGATGAATCTGGGCAGATTCCGTGAAGCACTGGAATATTTCATAAAATTTGAACCTTCTGAACGAATATCCCCTTATATTGCCGAATGCCGCAGAAATCTGCCTGCCAGTCCCGATCATAACTGAAATATATCTGTATCTTTCCATGATGTTTCAGGATTTTTCTGTTGATCTCTTTTTCCGCTTATGCTAATCAGATGTGAAAAACAGATTTTTTTTGTCAAAAAAGAAGATTTGATATGCTGGATAAAAATGAATTTGTCAAATGACTGCAAATTTGCCTGAACTGCAATGGCAAAAAACTGTCAATTACATTATACTGATGAACAGAGGATATTTATGATTGGAATCATAGGATTTGGACGTTTCGGCAAACTGATGGCCCGGTATCTGGCACGGGATTTTGCTGTACTGATATACAACAGAAGCGGCAAAGAATCTGAAATTCAGGAAATCGGGGCAAAACCTGCAACGTTTGCTGAAGTATGCTCCCAGAAAGTGGTAATCCTGAGTGTTCCCATTTCTGCTGTGCAGGGTTTTCTCAGAGAAATCGCTCCGCTGCTCCGGGAAGATGCCACAGTGGTGGATGTATGTTCTGTCAAAGTATGGCCGGTGCAGTGGATGCAGGAAATTCTGCCCCGCAGTGTTTCCATACTGGCAACCCATCCTATGTTCGGTCCGGACAGTGCGGGAGAATCCCTGCATGACCGGAAAATTGTGCTGTGCAGAGTACGGATTGACGACAGCCGCTATGGAAAAGTGAAATCATGGATTTCCTCCAAAGGCATGATTGTTATTGAAACCACGCCAGAAGAACATGATCGGCAGATTGCAGTGAGTCTGTCGCTGACGCATTTCATCGGCAGAAGTCTGGAGGAATTCGGGGCAAAGGAACTGATTATTGATACAGAGGGTTATAAACGGCTGCTTCATATTCTGGGGGTTGTCACCCATGACACATGGCAGTTGTTTGCAGATATGAATCAGTACAATCCCTATGCAAAGGAAAACCGGCTGGCCTTTATGGAGGCCATGAAACGGACAGAGGAAAAGCTGAAGCAGTGAATTCTGCAATATCACATGAAAAAAACTGCAGCACATGCAATCAGCACAATATGGGCAGCAATAATTGCGAATTTGTGGCACTGAAAGAATTCATTCTGCTTTTGCAGACGCATCAGTCCGCCAAGCATTCTTCTGATCCTGTCCAAAGGCAAATATCTTTCATTGTCTGAACGGGAATTGCTCTGAAAGGCAAAACAGGGAAACGCTGCATACATATGTTCATCTTCCAGATCGCGCAGAAAATCATCATAGGGAATCCTATTCAACTGATTTTCCAGCAGTTTTTCAGCAAATTCCTGGTTAATTGCATAGGCATGGGTCAGACTTCGGTACCGGATTTGACGCACCGATGGAAAAGCAGTTTTCCGGCTGGCTTTGACCATGCACCCGAAAAAAAAGATATGCCAGTCTTTGTTTTCCTTCATAAAGTTCACACAGTTTCTGAGGATTTCAGGGGAAAAACGGTCAAAAACAATATCATCCTCAAAAATGAGAACAGTGCGCGCGCGTGCCCGGATTCCCATTTCCATGCAGAGCATATGGGATTCGTAGATTCCCTGCTCACAGTCATGAGGATGTTTATCCACAGGAACAAATTCCACCCGCTCCGACAGCCCGGCTTTTTCAAACTGGGCTGCTGCCTCTTTTTGCCGATCCGTCCGCTCTCTCAGAGAAATGCAGTAAATTTTGTCAAAATAATCCCAGCACATTGCATAACCTTTATTTTTTATGCTCAAAATCTTACTACCGGACAAAAATTATTTTAAATTGCATAACTGATGAAATTTAAAGGAATACAGAGACGGAACAGAAAAAAATTTTGTCACCCTGCTGAATTCATCAGTATATTCATTCATATTGAGAAAGATTCGCCTGAGATGACCGAAACCGTTTCTGAAAATGCTTTTGGCACGGTATCCGTGCTTTTTTATGCGAATTTCTTTTCTTTCAGGACTGTCACCATCAAGGTATGCCCATACGGAAGCCGGTGAAATTATGCTGGGCAGCCTGCTTATTCTGTCAGGGTCTCTGAGATGGGTGGATTCGAATCTGAATCCGCGGGTTTTGAGACAGGCGAACATTGTCTCAATCTGCCATCTTTTTGCATATATTTCAAACATTTTTTCAGGATTGGAGAATGTCACTGCAATGAAAAATTCTCCGGATATGCATTTCATGCCTCCGACAAAAATCTCAGTGTCTCCGATTTTTCTGAGTCCTTTGGGAATGCATCTTTCTCCCGGTTTCAGATTCCGGAAAAGATCGGATGCGCGTGTGTACCGCCCCCCGGAATTGGTAACTTTCTGATTTTCCCTGATTCTGACAACAATATTTATATTGTTGTCTTTCAGCCACTGAAACCATTCATTTCCGATGAATTCACGGTCTGCTGCAACAGCTTCGATACGCTCTTTTCCAAAAAGTCTGATGAAATGTTCCATCAGTTCTTTCCGCTCCGCTGTATTCGGACTGCCTTTTTTTCCGGTATGCGGATCATCTTTTTTTGTCAGTAATTTCCAAAGCAAAGGTATGGCAACCCCTTTATAAACCACTGCCGGCATAAGGATATTGATTTTTGTTTTTCCGAATTCCCATTCCG
>CAZHPS010000009.1:0-33431 GCA_964534335.1 uncultured Desulfobacterales bacterium | reverse complement strand
GTGAAATTATAATGCCCTCCCTCCGGGATTCTGTTTTGTTTTTTTGTATATCATTTCTGTAATAATGTCATCCTGTTGGGATTTTCAGAACCACTGATCTCGTGAAGCGGCATTTCTTTCAGTATAGCCTCCGCCTCTGCCTTTGCTCTTTGACGGGCTTCAGGAGATATTTTGTCACGGAGAAGTTTGTAAGGTTTAGCCATAGGTATCACCTCTTTCTTTTTTCAGCAATTCATTCAGGGAATTTCCATCCCCAGAATCAGCATGTCATCATTAAGTTTGTATCCGGAAATGCCGGTGAAATTTTCCTCAATTCTGTTTATCATATCGTCTATGGGCAGTGTGCAGAGTTTCCTGATGAGAATGCCAAGCCCGATTTCTGTGAGCCTGTGCCTGTTTCCGCTTTCCCCGTTAACTGTGTACGCATTGATCAGGCCGTCTGTGTAAAGAAAAAAACGGTCGCCCGGTGTCAGGGAAAATGATTTGCTGCCAAACTCAGCCTGCTCCTTCATTCCCAGCACATCCCCTTCCAGAAAGATGAATTCCGGTTCGCCAATCGCGCGGGCAATGCGGATGAGCGGCGGATGTCCTGCGGATATGACCTCCCCCTGCATTTTTTCCAGATTAAGACGGAGAAAAAGAGCAGTCACCATGCGTTCATTCTTCCCCTCATCTGTCAGTTGCCGGTTCAGTATGCGGAAAAAGGTCTGTCCGTCATTTCCTGTGCGGCAGTTTTCCTCAAAAAAGGCTTTGAGCAGTATGGTATGGTAGGACGCTCCCATATCATGGCCTGCCACATCGGCTATAAGAATATCGCATCCCCCGGCAGTTGGGCGCATATCCAGAAAATCACCGCCCAGCTCCCTGAAAGGTTTGTGCCGGTAAACCACTCTGACCCGGTCACGGATATCACCGGTCTGAATCAGATTTTTGTAACTCTCCACAGCGGAATCCACCTGCGCGCGCAGGGTTTCAAAATGCATCCGGTAAGATTCTGCTTCCCGGCTGAGGCCGGATCTTTCCTGTGCAAGTTCCTTTTCCCTTTCTGCACGGGCAGTTTCCTGCATATCCAGCACCCGTTTCACACGCTGAATCATTTCATCCGGACCAAAGGGTTTGTCAATATATTCGGAACAGCCCCGGCGCATGAGTTCAATAACGGTTTCCTTGTCTCCGTAACCGGTCATCACCAGCACAGGAACACGGATACTGCGTTCGTGAAGTTCATCAATCAGTTCCATCCCCGTGAGTTCCGGCATCTGAATATCAGTCACAAGAATATCCGGCAAATTTCCCTGTTTCTGCATTTCCTCCAGTTTTTTCAATGCAATTTTGCCATTTTCCGCCTCTGTCACATCATATCCTGACATTTTGAGCACAAGGGAAAGTGTCATGCGGTTGTGATATTCATCCTCAGCAATCAGTATGTGTTTTTTGTCCATCAGTTTCCTCCATAAAATTCAGGGGTTGGGAATTGGGGATTAGGGGTTGGGGATTAGGGATTAGGGAACTAACCCCAAAAAATTATTCCCTATTCCCTATTCCCTATTCCCTATCCCCTAATCCCTAATCCCTATCCCCTCATTCCCAGCCCCTAATCATCATTCAGCACTTCCTCCACCATTTTCAGGAATTCTGTAATATGCGATGTTTTTTCATAAATGCGGGTAAACCCCATTCCAATAAGTTCTTTCACTTCCGGGGAATCCGGAAGACCGGTGATGATTAGTACCTTAATATCCATAAAACGCTCATCAGTCCGGATTTTCCGGCATATTTCCACTCCGTTCATTTTGGGCATCTGAATATCCAGAACCAGCAGATCCGGCCGTTCCCTTCCGATCATGATACAGGTTTCCACACCGTCTGCGGCTTCCTGAACCGAATAACGGTTTTTTTCCCGCAGAATCTGCACCAGAAAATCCCTGAATATTTTTTCATCATCAGCCACCAGGATTTTTGCTGATTTTTTTTCTTCTTTTACAGGCAGGGATACGGTAAAGACTGTTCCCCCCCTTTCCCGGCTTTCCACACGGATTTCCCCCCCGTGATCCTTTATAATGGTGGAGGATACAGACAGACCCAGCCCGGTTCCGCCTTTGTCCCGCCGGGTGGTGTAAAAAGGGTCCATAATGCGGGGAATATCTTTTTCCGCAATCCCAATCCCCTCATCCTCAACCTTTACTTCAACCTTCTGCGTATCCTCATTAAAAGAAGTGGAAACCCGTATGGAATTCTGATGGTTTTGGATAGACTGACATGCGTTCTGGATCAGATTGATGACCACCTGCTCCAGTTTCTGAAAATTTCCCGGCACTGCAGGCAGATTTTCCGCAAGATTTGTGCTGAACCTGTCCGTGGATTTGCGGATCTGATTGCCCACAAGAGTAACCGCGCTGCCGACCACACTGTTCATATTCACGGCTTCTTTTCTGTTTTCCGTATCCACACGGGCAAATTCCTTGAGATCACGGACAATGCGCCGGATACGGCGGGATCCTTCAGAAATACCTGAAAACAGAACAGGAATGCTTTCACGCATCTCCGACCAGGGAACTCCGCCTGCATCAAAATTCCCTTTTTCAACAGCATATCTGTCCAGAACCGGCATAATGCCCTGCCAGGCATTCATAAGGATTGGTGTGTTCATCATGATAAAATTGTTGGGATTGTTGATTTCATGCGCGATGCCTGACACCAGAATTCCCAGAGAAGCCATTTTTTCAGCCTGAATCAGTTGCAGCCTGTGCATATCCCTTTCTTTCTCGGCCTGTATCCTGTCTGCCATTTCTTTCCGGAGATGTTCATTGCTCCTTTCCAGTTCCGCCTGTTTCTGCCGGATCTCCCTGATCAGATGCACTTTGTCCATGCCCTGGCTGACCGCGACTTCCAGTTCCTCAATCCGGAAAGGCTTGGGCAGATAATTGAATGCCCCGTATTTTACGGCGGCTATGGCGGTTTTTATATCCCCGTGTCCGGTAATGATCATTATCTGCATATCCGGATGCAGGGAGCGGGCGGATTTCATGAGTTCAATGCCGTCCATGCCCGGCATATGAATATCGGTAATCAGAATATCCGCAGAATTTTTTTTAAGAATCTCAAGCCCATCTTCCGCATCCCCGGCAGACTGCACATCATAGGAAAGTTTTTCCAGCAGACCGGTCAGGGTTCTGAGAACAGCCGGATCATCATCAACTACAAGCAGTTTTCCCTTTTCGTTCACATCCTGATCATCCTCCTCTGCAGTCTGTTTTCCTTCTTTGTCCATATTCACCTCCTTTCAGAACAGATTGGCATGTGATATTTTTCATATATACCAGTACTTGAAACATTTGCATATGTTCAGATTCAGATCTGAATTCCGCACATAGAAACTCTGTGTGACTCTGCGGTTAAAATCCGCCCGGCAGAATTACCAAAATGTTTTAAGTATCGGTATAAACTGCCATGAACCGAGACTCTCATGAACTCTGAAACCCGGCCCGGAGCAGAGATTCCCGCGAAATCATGCCTTTGAATTTTCCCTGATTATCCAGCACAGGCAGGCGTTTGATCATTTTTTCTGTCATCAGATGAATGGCCCTGTCAACCGTGTCTGTTTCCAGTACAGTCACTGCCCCGGTTTTCATGATGTCTGCTGCTGTCATGGACTGCAGATGTGTGCTGAAATCCTTATGTTTTGTTTTTCTTTCGGCAAAGGGAATCCTGCTGAAAAAATATTCCCATATTCCCTCTTTTTTATCTGAAAACGCGGACAGCAGATTCCGGTCGGAAATCATGCCCAGAAATTTGCCTTCCGGGTTCACCACCGCGATCCGCTGAATGTCATTGGAATCAATCATCCGCAGAACTTCTTCTGTAGGTGTGTCTGGCAGAACCGTGTGAATATCCCGGCGCATAATATCTGACACATATTTCAGATTTCCCACAAGAATGCTCTGCTTCCGTATGGCATCCCAGTCCGGCATCTGATTGGTAATGGTGCGGAAAATATCCATACGGGACAAAATGCCTGTGAGTTTTCCCTGATCATCAGTCACCGGCAGCCGCTTGAGATTTTTTTTGAGCATCAGATCCACAGATTTGGCGAGCATTTCATCTTCTTTCACGCACACAGCCGGACTCATAATTTCCCGCGCTTTTTTGGCAGACAGGGATTGCAGAACCGTATTCAGGCTGTCCGCTCCGGATTCTGCCAGCAGCCCCAGCCGTGCAGGCATTCCGCCTCTGTAAATCAGATCTCCCTGGGAAATGACACCTGCAGGATGATAATGCTCATCAACCACAGGAACACCGGTAAAGGTTGAGGACAGCAGAAACCGGACAACATCACTGACCGGAGTGGTCAGAGAAACGCTTTTGGGATTTGCCGTCATCATATCTCTGACTTTGAGATGCCGGGGAATCAGGTGTTTACGGGTTTTGTGACACCTGATATTCATTTCCCGGACACTTATGATGCCATCATCCACCATTGTTTCAAGTTCGGGCAGTATCATATCCGCCTGGGCCGAGGGCAGAATGATTTTTATGAGAACCGGCATGTTGAACGACATGTCCACAATGCTCTGTGTTGCAGTTTCACCGTTTTCATAACAGCCTTCCATTCCCCGGAAAACCATGCAGCGGGCAGCAATTTTCAATCCTCTGACATACTGCACAGCCGCCTCATACAAAGGCCGTCCCTGATGCCGGGCTTCCTCTGTGGAAAAAATTTCAATCATGCTGTATCTGATCGGCATGGTTTATCCCCTTGCTTTTAAAAAATACTGAACAAGCCACATTCCGGCCAGCACCATTGCCATACCAATCACATTGTTGGCAAAAAAACTGATCAAAGCCACCGGATCAGTGCCTCTGCGTTCTGCCACAACGGTTTCCAAAGCAAAAGTGGAAAATGTGGTCAGTCCGCCCAGAAATCCGGTCATGAAAAACAGCCGGGCTGATGTGCCGAACCATGCGGCACGGTCTGCAAGTTCAAAACAGATGCCGATGAGAAAGCAGCCGATCAGATTGACTGTCATGGTTCCGTAAGGAAAACGGGTTCCAAAATATTTTACTGCCGCGAGTGTTGTTCCGTAACGGCACATGGAGCCGATTCCGCCGCCAAGCATTACCAGCAGAAATTTCTGTATGGTGTCAGAAAAGAAAAAACTCATGTCAATCATGCCTTATACCGGTTCGCCATTGGTTTTATACAATGCGGAATGCAAATCCGAAGAAGTGCAGAAATTAAGCGGAGCGGTTTTCTGCACACGCTCAACAGCGGAAAAACTGACAATACTGTATCAAGTCAATGGGAAATTGGTATTATACAGACTTTCAGAAAATTTTTGTCCGAAAAAACCTGATGGTTTGACGGGACAATTTTTTATAAGAAGTCTGAAAAACAACTGCACAGTAATCTTTGTGAGACTTTGTGTCTTCGCGGCTGATCGGAAAAAACCGGTACACAAAATTGGTTTTGCTGAAATCTTTTTCAGATTTCACATTGTCAGTCTCAGCGGGTAATAAGCACAGGACAGTGGGCATAGGACATCACCCGTCTGGCAACCGAACCCAGCAGCCATTTCTGTCTGAAACTTTCCCCCCGATGTCCCATTACAATCATATCAGCGGATTCACTGAGTGCCATATGCACAATCTGCTCAGCCGGATGTCCCATCAGTATATCCAGACTGGCGCAGACACCAACTGCATCAGCTTTTTCTTTCAAAGCACGAAACTTTGTCCGGTAATATTCGGATGCACTGTTCATAACCGCCTGCATTTCAACGGCCATCGGCGGTTCCATAGGCCGGACAACAGAAAGCAGGATTATCAGAGCGGAATATTTCTGTGCAATATCAAGTGCAAAATCAAATGCTTTTTCAGACTGGTCAGAACCGTCATAGGCCACAACTATTTTTTTAATCATAAACGATCTCCTTTTGTTATGGACAGTCAATTATACCAAATCACCATTGAAAATGTGCTTTTGAAAAAAATAATACATTGTAATCAGACAGAAAAATATGATTCTATTGTATAGAATCAATGGCGATTTGGTATTACTCATAAGATTTGACAGTACAGCCACGAATTACACGAATCTGCACGAACTGCACAAAACATAATTCGTGCAATTCGCGGCTGCATCATCAAATGTTCTAAGTAATGGTATATAATACCGGTTCATCATTGACTTTATGCAGTCAGATTTGACAACTTCTGAAAAGTTGTCAAATCCTGCACAGGTACGGATTGTATCAAATCAATGGCGAATTGGTATCAAACCAATGGAGAATCGGTATCAAACCGGCTGATAATGCGAAAAAACTCTCCCATTCCTTGAGGTATGGCATTTTCAGGATCAGCCGGTTTGACCCGCTATCTCCAGAAGGAACGCGCCATTTCAGCAGTTTTTTCCGGCAGTGTGAAGGTTGCCATATCTCCGAGTATGAGTTCAAAACCGGTATGATCGTTTCGCACCCAGGGTGCGTAATTGGATCGCACAATCAGCACCACCCGCAGTTCAAGGCGGCTGGCAGGCTCCTCAGCGCAAAGGATTCCCAGATTGTAAGCATTTCGGCAAAGACTTCGGAAAAATTTCTGTGCGTTCAGCACACCCTGCGCCAAATTCTCCCAGTTCCGCGATTCAACGGCTCTGATCGATGTGACCTGCGGCAGTATTCCCCATATTTCAAAAAATCCTTCAGGCGCAAAAGCGGACACCCATTCCCAGTTTCCGTTATTTCCGATATAACGGGTTCCATCCTGTTTTTCATGGGCCAGATAATCGGAAAACAGAAAATATCCGGTTTCCTGAAAATAATGATCCGCCCTGTTTTTCAGAAAACAGTGATTATTGCTTTCAATCCGATCCGCATTGATCTGCAGATGGGGATGAAGCAGGGAACCGCCTGCTGCGGGAAGATGGTTCTGCGTAATTGCCATGTTGACGGCCTGGGGATCATACTGCAGAACCTGGTGCAGATAATTGCGGCAGTTGATGAAACAGTCAGTGTAAGAAGAAAGAGATGCAGTGCCGATTTCCACAAAATGCGTATTATCAAAAAGACTTACGGCTGAAAAACTTCCGTATGGGAACAGATTGGGAAACAGGCGGGAGTCGCCGTGAATCATGCACCCGGAAGGGGCGATATTGGATAAACATCGCGGGGTTTGTTCTTCCACACGGGGACGGCAGAAAGGGCATTGCGAAGTATCCTGCGCATCAGGCGGCGGAGCGGGGAGAGCGTCTGTTCCTTTTTCAGTTTCGGCAATCCGGCTCAGGGTAATCCGGCAGGTGCGGCCTGAGATGGGATTGGTGCGGATTTCAATCCGCTTTTCCGCAGGTTCACCCGAAGGGGCCAGAAATTTTGCAAAAATATCCTTTTTTTCAAAAGATAACATATATGCTCCTTTCTACACCCTGTCCCGTATCAGCGGACAGGTGCTGCATCTGAACGATCCACCCAGTTTTGAAACCTCGCTGTAATCCAGAGTTATTACATCAATTCCCTGTTTTTTTAAAAAATCATTGATTCTGACCGCTCTTTTTTCTGAAATGACTGTTTCACGCGTCAGGGAAACAATGTTTGTCCCCAGCGAAAACTGCTCCTGTGCGCTTATATCAAACAAATGGTATCTTTTCTTCAGAATTTCCAGAAAAGATTCTTCAAATGCAGGGGGATAAATCAAAGCAGTATTTTTGCCTGTCAGATTGAACACAACATCCAGATGCAGGGTTTCACCTGCAAGACGGACAGGCTGTATTTCAAATTTGTGCCCTGTGTTTTTTGTAAGCCATTCAAATCCCTTTTCATCAGTCCGTTCCCCCATTCCCAGATACAGAATGTCTTTGTCTATAACAATATCCCCACCTTCCAGAATCCCGGCATCAGTATGTATCACAGGGCTTTCAGTTTCTGCCAGCAGATCTTTGATATTCGGTGGCTGCCGGTTTTTCATTGAACAGATGAAAAGGGTATCATCCATCACCACTATTGCATCACGGACAAAGGGTCTGTCCGTATTTTCCGGCTTTCTGTCATAGCGGTAAACCTTAACACCATGATTTTCAAATGTTTCTGCCAGATTTTCATACTGCCGGATCATCAAAGCGGAACGCGGGGGATCGTGCTGATAATAGTATCTCTGCACACTGTTCACAGGATTTCTGATTTTAAAACCGTCTATAAATCCCAGCAGCACAGCACGCAGACAGCCGGTTTCGGAATTTGTGAACACGTTCATTGTTTCTGTTTCCTCAGTTTACCAGATTCGTCAGTTCATCAATAAGAACTCTTACCTGTTTTACCTGTTTATTCATTTTTTCAGAAGAAAAAACTGTTGTTTCTGCGCTGGCAGCATTCTGCTGAACAATTCTGTCCATTTCAGCAACAGCGGTATTAACCTGTTCAATTCCCTTTGCCTGATCTTCGGAAGCCATGCATATTTCATCAACAAGAATTCTGACTTTTTGTATAATTTCAGTATTTTTTACCATAATTTCTGCCACTGAGTTTCCTGATTCCCATGTTTCCGTTATCCTGTTTACCGTATCTTCAATCAGTATGGCAGCATCTTTGGCTGAAACTGAAGCATCCCGGGCGAGTTTTCTGACTTCATCAGCCACTACGGCAAAGCCTGAGCCTGCCTCACCTGCATGTGCAGCCTCTATTGCAGCGTTCAATGCCAGAAGATTTGTCTGAAAAGCATTGCTGGTGATACTGCTGACAATCTCAGCCGTTTTTTTGCCTGCTTCCACTGTGGCCTGCATGGCAGTTCCCATTTTTTTTACTCTTTCCTCCATAATCTGAAAATTGGGATCTGCATCCTCCTGCATAAACAGGCCTGCTTTTTTTGCATTATCAGCATTCTGCCTTGTCATCGAAGAAGTTTCTTCCAAAGAAGCCGATGACTCCTCCAGCGCAGAAGCCTGTATGGATGTTCCTGCAGCCAGTTGTTTTCCAATGTTTTCAATCTGCCCCGATGCAAGGGATAACTGCTGAACTGATCCTTCAATCCCCTGTACAATCCGTGTAATCGGCCTGATAATGGAACGTGCGATCAGGAAAATAAGGACGCATACTGCCAGCACAACAGATATGGATAAGATAATCAGAATACTGCCGATTTTTTCTGCGGGAGCCTGAAGTTCCCATCTGGCAACACTGACGGCAAGGATCCATCCGGCAGACTCAATTTTTTTAAAAACCGTAATCCGCTCCTCATTGTCACTGCTATGTGAGAGAATTCCTTCCTTTTCAGCCAGTATTTTTTTCCCGAAATCATATGAATTTATGTTTTCATTCAGTATTTTTGATTTTTCAGGATGGGCAATAACAAGTCCGTCTGTCTGAAACAGACAGGCATAACCCGTAGTTCCCACCCTGACAGGTGAAATCAGTTCTTCAGAGAAATACTGGAAATTGATAATACTGAACAAAACACCTTTCCTTCCATTTTCTCCGACAGAAATCGCGATGACAAAAACCGGCTTTCCGCTTACCTCACTCTTCATGACCTCAGACAGATAAAATTTCCCTGCTATCGCCTCCTGAAAATATTTCCGCTCAGCCACATTGTTTTTACTGATAATATCAGGATTTGAAGAACATATGATTTGTCCTTTACTGTCAGCAAGACTGATGGATTCATAGTTTGCTGTTCTCATACTTTCAAGATGGGAATTTACCGAAGTCCGAATTTTTTTTCCCATATAGGAATCCTGAACTGCCCACTGCAGAGTCTTCTGCTGGCTCCATACGGTGAGGTTCGTTTTTAATTCTTTAAGCCAGAATTCTGTGATTTTGCGGGATGATTCAGAAACCTGAAAAATCTGATCAGAAACGGATTTTTCCAAAAATTTCTTTGAATTGAAATATGCCATGCCTGTCAGTATGCTCATGCCCGCGATAATCAGCGCGATTGTCGGAATAAGAAACCTGTTTCCAAGACCCAGTTTCATCATCATTTTATCCTTGCAGATTCAGCCTGCTGTATGGTTGCCGTACCTTACCTCCATTAAGAATAAGCAGGCAAACGAAATTTTTCGTGTATTCAGAAAATTTATGCTGCCTTACTTAGATTTCCAGAAAAGAATATCCCACCAAAGCAGCATAAGCTTCCAGCCTGTGCGTTATGCCTGTGAACTGAAATGGTATATTTATTTTCAGAAATCACCTTATGCACAGACACCTGTGCTGGTTTTTACCAACCTTTTACCTGAATGCGTGCTGTGAATCAACAGATTTTTTCCTTTCAGGGTTTCTCATATACCCATTACAAAGCATATCTCATAATTATATAAAAAATACTTTATGCTTTTCTCTGTATTGACTTTATGCGCGGCAATAACGTATAAAGCATTCCATGTGTATCTTGCTCCGATCTTTCGGATTTGCATTTATATTTACGGAAAATCAAACACGCAAAAGGAGAAAAGCATGACAGCCCTGTTAAGTCTTTTGGTTATGGTTATCGCAATTTACATTCTTTCCCTTGTCACAGATGAGTTTTTCATCAAAAGTCTGGATCAGATTTCTGCCCGGTGGAAGCTGCCGTCCAATGTGGCAGGTGCCTCCCTTATGGCCGCAGGTTCCTCTGCACCGGAACTTTCCATTGCCATTCTTTCCCTGTTCAAGGAAGGGGGCGCGCACAGTGATGTGGGCGTGGGAACCATTGTGGGATCAGCAATTTTCAATATTCTTATTATCACCGGTGTCTCTGCCATTGTCCGGGAGGCCAAAGTCACAATCCCAACGATTGTAAGGGATACAGTCTTTTACCTGATCAGCATCATTCTGCTGATGGCTGTATTCTGGGATGGCAAAATTGAGGTGCAGGAATGTCTGGTATTTATCTTTGTATACGGAATCTATATCGCATTTCTCCTGTTTTCTCCCCCGGAAGTGGAGCCGGAAATAGAGGAGCAGGCAGAAAAAACCGGGGAAGGGTTTTTCGGGAAAATGAATGCGATGATCAACAGCATGACTGCGGTGCTGGCCGGAGATGCGAAAAAATCCTATATCCGGGCTTTCGGAGTATCCATAGTCTTCATTGTTGCTCTGAGCTGGATTCTGGTGGATGCTGCCGTCATTTTTGCCAATGCAGTCGGTATTCCGCCTGTTATCGTGGCACTGACCATTCTGGCAGCAGGAACATCGGCTCCTGACCTGATTGCATCCGTGGTGGTGGCAAAACAGGGACGGGGAAGTATGGCTGTGGCAAATGCCATTGGATCCAATATCTTTGATATTCTGATCTGTCTGGGACTTCCCTGGCTCATTGCTCTGCTGTTTCTGGGAAAACAGGTTATTGAAGTGGGAACCGGGGATCTGATTGGCTCTGTCCTGATTCTGGTCGCTACTGTTGTTATTGTATTTGTTTTTCTTTATACGGATCGGCTGCTTACCAAAAAAGAGGGATGGGGACTGGTTGGGCTTTATGCGGTATATGTGGTGTGGACAGTCATGTTTGGATAAGGGTTGCGGTTACGGAAATCAGAGAATCTGATCCTCCAAAAGGAAAATTTTTCTGATCTGCCTATTTTTGTTGGATTAATTTGAAATGATTAAGGAGAAAAATTATGGCAAAACCCGAAGAAATGTATCAGTGTCAGACCGTGAACTGCGGTTATATCTATAACCCGGACAAAGGCGACAAACGAAGGAAAATTCCCAAAGACACGCAGTTTCAGGATCTGCCGGATGACTGGACCTGCCCTGTCTGCGGCGCAGGCAAAAAATGCTTCAAACCCCTTGCAGGCCCGGGGTCTGTGAAAGATTCCCAGTGCTGATCGTAAAATGAAAAAAAAGATTGCCATTATCGGCGGAGGCATTGCCGGGCTTGCAGCCGCGTGGAGACTGGGCAAAGCCGGTATGGAAACCGCTGTGTTTGAGGCAGAAAACCGTCCGGGCGGCAGAGCATGTTCTGTCTGCAATGCCGGGGCGGTTTTCGATCTTGGAGCGTGGACCTTCACTGCCGGAAGCAGGGTTCACCAACTGGCATTAGAAGCAGGACTGGACAGGGAAATCGTCAGTATTCCGGTTACAGTGGGACGCCATGTGAAAGGCAGACTGCGTGCCTGTCATCTGCAAAAACCGCTTTCCCCTGTTTCCGGCAGGGTTTTCTCCGCAGCCGAACTGTTTTCCTGCCTGCGCATGATGCGGATGTCGCTTATGAACAGGGAAAACATTCCTGATGAACCGGTCTCTGTGTGGGCCGGACGCCATTTTCCCCCCGCTTTCATCCGTGATGTTCTGGCTCCTCTGGCCGGACTCTATTTTCTCCAGTCCCCGGATACGCTTTCACGGGATGCTTTGCTGGGAACCATAAGTTATCTGTCCCGTATACATCTGCACAGTTTCCAGTCAGGAATGGGAGAACTGACCGACTTTCTCGCTGCGCGGGTTCCTGTCCGCACACAGGCAAAAGTGGAACATCTTGTTTTATCACAGCAGGAAATCCGCATTGCAGGGCCGGGATTTGAAGAAAAAGCTGATGGCCTGATCCTTGCCCTTCCGCTTCCGGAAGCATTGCGTCTGCTTCAGAAATGGATGGGGAAGGAGGCATTGCACGCGGCAGAATGGCCTTATGCGTCATCGATGTCTGTCCATTTTCTTCTGAAAAACCGCTGGTCTGTGACTGCACTTCAGATACTTCCCCCGCTCGGAAAGGGGAACCTGATTTGCGGTCTTACAATGGAACGGGCCAAATATGCTGGCCGGGTTCCAAAGGGATATGAAGCTGTTACGCTCTATGCCCGGCCAGAATGTGTACCGGATCTGATGCAAGTATCTGACAAAGAAATTTGCCGTATATTTGCAGCAGAACTGAAACAGTGGACAGGCATACCTGAAAACAGCATTGAATATCGGCATGTTCAGCAATGGAAACATGCTGCCGCGTTCTGTGATCCGGATGTTCCCCAGCGCTTGCAGGCACTCAGAAAGGGGTTTGAGACTTTGCTTCGCATTGCCCCGATATGGCTGGCCGGTGACTTTTTCGGTTCATCCGGGCTGGACGGATCAGTGCAAAGCGCAGATCAGGCAGTATCTGCGTGTATGAAATATTTTGCTGCGCATATATAGGCTTTAAGAAAATAATTTTGGGGTTTCCTGAGTTTCCTGTAGGTTGGGGTGAACGGAGTGAACCCCAACTGAATCAGGATGTTGGGGTTCACTCCGTTCACCCCAACCTACTCCAAAATAATTATCTTAAAAGCTATATAATACCGAATCGCCAGTGAAGACATGCTTTTAAAAATAACAAATTTCTGTAATTAAACAGAAAAAAATTTTTTTATTGTATAAATTCAATAGCGATTTGGTATAATACCGATTCGCTTTCAAAACATGGGCATAGCCAATGCTGTTTTTTCGTGATTTTCGTGGTTAAAAAAAGCATTCCGCGAACTTTGAAAGCGATTTGGCATAATACCAATTCGCCATTGATTTGATACAGTATTGTCAGTTTTTCCGCGTTCCGGGTGTGCAAAAAACCGCTCTGCTTAATTTTGATGAACCCGTAAAAAGTCCTTTTTCCAAAATTTGGATATAATAAAATCAGCCGGTTAATATCTGTCAAAACCTGATTTTCCGACTTTTTACGAGACCATCAATTTTTGCACTCCTCCGGATTTGTGTGCAAAAAACCGCTCCGCTTAATTTTTGCACTCCTCCAGATTTGCATTTAAATAGCCACGAATAACACGAATTTGCACGAATGCACAAACCATAATTCGTGCAATTCGTGGCTGTACCATCAAATCTTCTGAGTAATGGCAGATATAATGCCGCCAATATCTCAACAGGTTCACTTTCAAATTTATGAACAGCGTGAAAGATACATATCCGAAGTCTGAAACCCTGAAAATCGAACTGCGGGATATTCACAAACATTACGGAGCAGTGCGGGCCAATGACGGCGTGAATCTGTGCATAGAGGCCGGAAGCATTCACGGCATTCTGGGGGAAAACGGGGCAGGAAAAAGCACTCTGATGAAAATTCTTTCCGGTTATATCCCCAGAAGCAGCGGCACGATACTGGCAAATGACAAAGCTGTGAATTACCGGACACCCGGAGAGGCATCTGCGCTGGGAATCGGGATGCTGTATCAGGATCCTCTGGATTTTCCCCAGCTTTCGGTGCTGGACAATTTCATGCTGGGACAGATCAGCGGTCTGAAAGATAAACGCAGGGAATTTGCCCTGAAATTCCGTGAACTGGCTGATCATGCAGGTTTTGATCTGGATTTGCAGGCCAGTGTCAGCCGACTTACTGTGGGAGAGCGCCAGCAGTTGGAAATTCTGCGGCTTTTGTCTTTGGGAACAAAAATGCTGATACTTGACGAACCCACCACCGGCATTTCCTCTCTGCAAAAAGAATCCCTGTTCCGCGCGCTGAAAAAAATGGCCTCTGAAGGCAAAAGTGTGGTGCTGGTTTCCCACAAACTGGAGGATGTGGAGATTCTCTGTGATCAGATTACTGTGCTGCGTCAGGGCAAAGTCACTGGCAGAGCAGATGCGCCCTTTGACACCCGGCATGTGCTGGAAATGATGTTCGGAAACCTGCCTTCCCCTCCTCTCAGATGTGCAGCCGAATCCGGAGATGAACTGCTTTTGCTGGAAAATATTTCTGCTTCCGGAGGCAGAACCGGACTCAGGAATTGCACCATCTCCATACATGAGAATGAAATCATCGGACTGGCCGGGCTGGAAGGCAGCGGTCAGGGCATATTTCTCCGTGTGGCAGCAGGTCTGATCCGTCCTGATGCAGGAACAGTGAAGATCAGGGGAAAAAACATGCAGGGCAGAGACCATCATGCCTTTAAAAAAGAAAAAATCAGTTTTCTGCCCACAGATCGGCTGGAGGAGGGACTGATTCCGGGCCTGAGTCTTACCGAGCATTTTGCCCTGACCAACCGGGGAAAAATCTTTCTGGTGGGATGGGTGGAAGCCTTTCAGAAAGCAGTAAAAAATATTGCCTATTTCCGCATCAAAGGAAAACCCGAATCTGCGGCACAATCTTTGTCCGGCGGAAATCAGCAGAGACTGCTTCTTTCCTTTCTGCCGGAAGATGCCGCTCTTCTGCTGCTGGAAAATCCCACCAGAGGTCTGGATCTTGAATCTTCCCTTTGGGTATGGAACCACCTGCAAAAATACGGTGAACAGAAAACCGCGATTGTGTTTTCCTCGCCGGAACTGGATGAAATTCTTATGATGGCAGACAGGGTTCTGGTGTTTTTTGACGGAAAAGTGATAAAAGATGTCAGAACCTGTGACACAGATGCAAACGAACTGGGCCGGGCCATTGCCGGAAAGGTCTGAAAAAAAATGGAAATCAGAAACAAATCCTCTGTCAGAATCAAAGCACCTTATTCTGCCGCTCTGACAACCGTGAAAGGGCTGATGATACTGCCGCTGCTGCTTATTGCCGGGGGTGCAGGACTGCAGATGGCAGGCAGTTTTTCATGGAATATGGTGGCTTACATCATGGGCGGCATTGCTTTCGGCATTCTTTTTCTCACATGGATTATTCTTCTGATCCGCAGATCCGTCATTGCCTCCCGCATGGAAAATTTTCTCAGCAGCAGCCGTGTTCTGGTGCAGTGGTCTTATTCTCCGGAACAATGGAAACAGATGCGGGAATCTGTATGGCAGGAGGCAAAAGGGGACTGGCGCATTCAAATGGGATGCCTGACAGTTCTGTTCGGAATTGTCGGGCTGCTGACAGGTGTGATGATTGGTCTGGAAGATGGATTCTCCGAAGCAGTTGCCGGAGGTCTGATCGGGCTTGTGGCCGGACTTGCTCCCGGCGCGATTATCGGCACAGTGGTCAGCCGCATCAATATCATTATCAGTCGCGGCTCCTATGCAGACAATATTCCTGCCCATGTTGCTTTGGGGCATCAGGAAATTCTTTTCAATGATGAATATTTCAGGGGAAACAGCATCAGCCGTTATATTCAGAACGCACAATTCGGCAAAGGGGATCAGGCATCAGAACTGATCATCAGCATCTGGTGGCCCCAGCCCCGGACTGATCCGGAAAAGGAATGGACAATTCCGGTTCCGGATTATATGCGGGAAGAAGTGGAATCGGTTCTGAACAGAATCGCGGCACCGGCAGGTTTGAACCATCCCGGATAGAGACGGTTTTCTTTTGCTGTTTTCATTGCGTGGTGCAAACCCTGAGTGTTTTCAAAACCATCATGGTTTTTCAGACAGAAAATTGTACAGGTTATTTTTTTAAGCAGGGTTCCATAAATTTTCGGGCATAAAATTTTCAGAAAAACCGGATTTTTCGGAAAAAATCCGGTTTTTTGAATACACGAAAATTTTTGTTTGCCTACTTATAAACCCTTACCTCGGAACCGGCACATCCCGCAGAATATCCTGTACCACCTCTTCGATATGCAGTCCCTCCAGTTCATATTCGGGTCTGAGGATCAGGCGGTGTGCGAGAACCGGAACAGCCATATCCCGGACATCATCAGGCGTGACAAAATCCCGTCCGCTTATGGCGGCCAGTGTACGCGCTGCCAGAAGCAGGGACTGGGTTCCTCTGGGGCCTGCCCCGGTCATCACACTCCTGTGACTGCGCGTTGCCCGGATAATATCCACAATATAACCTGAAAGTTCATCGCGCACCAGAATTTCTCTGAGCGCGATGCGGAGTGCCTTCAGATGTTCCTGTGAAATCACCGGACTGACCGCGCCGCTGTGCAGCGTGTCTTCCGGTGAACTGTCTCCAAGCATACGCCGGGCAAGCATGAGTTCCTCCTCCCTGTCCGGATGGTTCATGATGATTTTGAGCATGAACCGGTCTTTCTGTGCTTCAGGCAGTGGATAGGTTCCCTCATATTCCAGAGGATTCTGGGTGGCAAACACAGTGAAGTTTTCAGACAGGGGCCAGGTTTCCCGGTCAATGGTGACGGTACGCTCCTGCATGGCCTGCAGCAGCGCGGACTGGGTTTTGGCAGGCGCGCGGTTGATTTCATCCGCGAGCAGAAAAGAGGTGAAAACCGGCCCTTTTACAAGGGAAAAGCTGCTGTTCTGCATGTTGAAGACATTGACACCGGTAATGTCCGCAGGCATCAGATCCGGCGTAAACTGTATGCGTGCAAAATCACAGCCCAGAACACGGGCCAGTGTCCGCACCAGCAGGGTTTTGCCCACGCCCGGCACGCCTTCAATCAGGCCGTGACTGCCTGTGAAAATGACAATCAGGCACTGACGGATGACATCCTCCTGACCGATGATCACCCGCGCGACCTCCCGGCCCGCCTTTGCCAGAATTTCCTTCAGAAACCCGGTATTCCCCCTGTCCATAACTATAATACTTTCCGTCTACAGTTTGCTTACCAGAACAATATCCTCGGCCTGAAACTGTCCTTCGTAGCGTTCTGATTTCAGCAGGGTGAACTCAAAAATATGACTGCGGCTGGGCAGTCCGTTCAGGATATTGGGAGAGGACATCAGATACTCGGCATTGAAATATGCTGTTTTGTAAGGAGAATTATCCTCACGGGGATCAGTAATCCACAGAGGCCCGAACTGACCCAGAAAACGCAGGTATCCGAAACCCTCCTCCTGCCGGTAATAATAGCAGATGCCCCGTACCCTTGATCCAATGCTTCCCCAGGGGCTGGATTCCCGGATGGGCAGAAGATTGGGAATCAGATAACCTGAAATGAAAATATCTGTTTCCTTGCGGAGATCCGAAGACACATTGTCAAAAGCCACCACTTCCACCCGGCAGCCTTTGTTCTGCAATGCCCTCACCACCTGCGTAAAATCCCCGTCCCCGGTTGCCAGAACCACCCTGTCCAAATTTTCGGACTGCAGGAGTGCATCCACGGCCATATCCAGATCCGCATTGGCTTTTCCGAATTTGTTGCCGTTTTCATCCTGATACCATTTCACCTCTTTTTCCACCAGTTTGAAACCTATCCCCCTGATGCGTGAAAAGAAATTGCGGGTTTTGTCCCGGTATTTTTCATCAAACTGGGCTCTCTGTTTGTCAAAACCCACATAGGCATTCAGCCGCATGGGTTCTGCACCGTCCCGGCAGACAAATTTCCGGAGTACATCATACTGCATACCGAAACCGCCGTTCCGGTTAATATTTTCCACATCCACGTAAATACCGACTTTTTTAAAAGAGAACATAGATTTTTTTTCCATTTTTTGCTGATTTGTCCAAGTCAATTTTTTACACTGAACTCAGAACAGGTTTATTGTTCATTCTTTCCTCCATGCCCGCGTCATAATCTGTGACACAGGGCAGCCAAATCCCGTTTGATATTCATCCCATTTCCGCATGCTGCTTTCCGATTCTGTCCCTGACGGGAAATGCCTGTGAATCATCGCACGGGAATACACACTGTTTTCGGAAAAAATTTTCACAGATCCTACAGGCCTGGATTGTGGACAGTGCAGATTCGGCCCGGAATCCGGCAAAAATATTTTTCCGGAAACACAGTCTGAGGAATATGTTTTGGGTCCGTATGCCGGGCAGGAGACATAATCCTCTGCCCACCCAGAACAACTGCCTGAAAACTGTCTGTACCCAATTTACCTGAGAACCTTTTATAATTCAATACAGAACTGATCTTATCCGCATTTTTCAGACCGCATTTTCCGGATTTCGGATTCTGCTTACCTGATATGCCGGTATATTTCAGTCTGATTTCAGGGTTATAGACTTTCAGAAAATGTTTTTCCGAAAAACCCTGAGGGTTTCCAAAACCCTCAGGGTTTACTGTGGACAATCTTTTTCTTAAAAACTGTATAACTTTTGCAGCAGAATAAAAATGCCGGGAATGGTTCCGGTTTTTCATTCTCTGACCGGCCCGGAACACCGGGTGGCAGTCTCCGTATGTTTCCGGAAAAAGCATACAGATCGCTGACAATGCAGTATTTCCGGAAGGATGGGGATAATCGGTCAGGCTGAAACGGATAAGTAAGGTTCCATAAATTTTCGGGCATAAAATTTTCAGAAAAACCTGATTTTTTGGAAAAATCCGGTTTTTTGAATACACGAAAACTTTTGTTTGCCTACTTATAAAAGGCGAAGCGCAACCTGTTGCAGATTATACTTCCCGCATGACCTGCAGCACAATCTCACCGGCCGGTTCCGTGCCGATTTTGGATATGCTGTGTATTTCCGTGTAATTGTCCAAAGAAGATCGTATTCCGGCAATGGTTGTAATCCGGGTATGCAGGGGAATTTTGTCTGTAAAGAATACCGCAGATTTGATTCCCACCAGCCAGCCTTTTCCTTCTGCCGGATCTTTGCCTTTCTCCATTTCTTTTTGGCTTATGTATACCGCAGAGGTCTGGGCCGCCAGTTCAATGAGAACAAGAGGACTGACAGCCTGATCTTCCAGCATGGGCCATTGCTCATTTACCACAGATTCGCATACAGCCGAATTTTCATCTCCGGATATGAAACGATCCAGCAGTTTCATGCGATCCCTGTGGGGGATGAGTTTTTCAATATCCGTCATTTCCGTTAATCCTGAACAATCTGCATTTAAGCACTCCGGAGAATTTACCCTGCTCCGGAAAACAGGTTCACTCTGCTGAAATTCCCAAAGCCATGAGTTTTTCCCTTAACGCTCTGAGCTCCTGTTCAGCACTGTCTGCCCGGATTTTTTCCCGTTCTGCGCGCATTTTCTCCTGATCTGCCCGGATTTTTTCCTGTTCTGCGCGCATTTTTTCCTGCCTTGCCATTTCATGATCCGGCGGAATCTCTTTGCCTGTCTGACCGTCATATATAATGATACGGTCCCCGGATTCTGAGGGTCCTATCCACAGATCGGCTGTGCGGCTGTAAATCCTTCTCTGCCTGTCAGGAGCAATGGGATCATATTTTTTCCCTTTGAGCCGGTATCCCTGAACAGTCCAGGATACTTCACTGCTGTCATTTCTCTTCTGCCCCGAATCCACAATGATGTATTCCTCCACACCGGCCCTGCGGTATATAGACGGTTTTCTCAGGACATCTTCCTGACGGTACCGGGGGGATACCACTTCAAGAATGAAAAAAGGACTCACTCCCTCTTCTGCAACAGAAAAAACTCTTCTGTGTTTCTCCGGATTCCTTACATTCTGAAATATGCTGACATCAGGAGCCGGGTTTTCTTTTCCTCCGGCATCCCATATGATCTTCAGATCGCTGTAAATCTTTATATCCTTCCGGTTTCTGAAATGATACCGGAAAATGCTTTTCAGATCATCCACTGTGTCTTCGTGCAGTGTTCCCTGCATAAAAAAATCCCCCTCTTCGGGATCCAGAAAATCATCCGGAGTCAGCGGAATATAATAATAAAGCTCCCGGCCATTCTCATCATACTCAAATACCGGACGATGACCGTAGTAAAATTCATCATCCTCCGGATACGTCTGCACTTTGTCCGGATGCTGTTCCGGCATACGGAGAGCAGCTTCCATAAAATTACCTCCTTTCCGTATTTTTTGGCATAACTGTGTGTCAGCAGATCAAAAAGTCTTCCGCAAATCAGTTTCATGGCGGCTTCACATGCAAAATTACAAACTGAATTTTCTTAAAAATTCAGTTTGTCAATCAGTAAGCTGTTCTGCAAAAACTAAGGGCTTGTAAAAATAACCGTACAATTTTCCTGTCCGGAAACCCTAAGGGTTTTCAAAACCCTTAGGGTTTATAACAGGTTATTTTGATACAGACCCTAAATTGCTTATGTATTCCTTATGCAAAAACACAATTTTTGCACTCCTTTTTCAGACAGCAGACAAACTCACTGTTTTATGATCAGTCTCTGCCCCGGATGAACCTGGCTGTTGTACTTCAGGCTGTTCCACCGAAGCAGATCAGACATAGGCACATTGAATTTTTCAGCTATGCCGGAAAGATAATCCCCTTTTTTCACCACGTAAACAATCTCTCCGCGTGCTGCCTCCCGTACCTGCTTTTCTGCCTGTTCTTTCTGTATAAGCGCAGGAAACCTCTCCTGAAAACTCTGTGCCTTTCCTTTGGGGATCAGAATATCGTGAATTCCTGCTGCCAGTTCATCTCCCCGGATTTCAGGATTCATATCCTTAATGGTTTTAAACCAGGTTCCCGCAGCCTCAGCAATCAGCATCAGAGGAACATCAGTTTCCGGACTTTCTATCCGCACACGGTCAAACTGCCGGGGCTGGTAAAGATCCTGCTGTGTCAGGTGAAAACCGTATTTTTCCGGATCAGAGAGAATCAGTTTGGCTGCCAGAATTTTATAAATATATCGCTGTGTTTCCATAGGAAGATACAAATGGTAATAATCATTTGTCTTCTGCTCCTCAATGCGCCGCCGCAGTCCGTATTCCCCCATATTATAGGCAGCAGATGCCAGAGTCCAGGAACCGAAATCCTGATGCAGTTTCTGAAAATAGGACATAGCAGCACGGGTAGCGGAAAAGAAATTGCGCCGATCATCAATATCTTTGTCAACTCTCAGACCATACTTACGGCCTGTATCAGGAATGAACTGCCAGTATCCCACTGCCCCTTTGGAAGAACCGATATGAGGCAGAAGCGAACTTTCCACAATTGCCACGTATTTGAGATCATCGGGCATACGGTTCTGTTTGAGTACTTTTTCAATATACGGCATATAGCGTCCAGAGCGTTTGAGCCAAAGGATTACCTGCGCGCGCTCCCACAGGGAAATAAGCAGTTCCTTTTCCATTTCCTCCCGGATTTCCGGTTCATGCAGGGGAACTTTTTCCCCACAGAAATCCAAAGCCCCCGGAAGCCGGATCGCAGAGATCAGGGAAGGAATGGTTTCAGCTTCAAAACAATTGGCATCATAGGCTGTCCCGCTCATCAGGATGAACAGGAGCATCATGCCCCACGACAGTTTTCCGGCAAGGTGTTTGCACATCATTGTGATATAACTCCCTGTAAATGGTGTCTGGATTTCATCCGGCCCATTGCCGGACACAGAATTTTTTTCATATCCTGCAATATTCTCTTTGAATTTGCAAGGCAAATTTGCCTGATCCCATACAAAATCCGTTCATCAGTGCCATTTGCTCCAATATGAAATCTGAAAAAGAACCGGGGATTAAATCTTCGTGAAACTTTGCGTCTTAGCGGCATAAAAAAGCAGAGACAGGAAAGGTTTTTTGCTGAAATCTTTTTCAGATTTCATATAATACCAAACCGCTTTCAGAGATTGAGGAATGCCTGTGTTTTTCAAGCGCGAACCACACGAAAATACACGAATAAAAAAATTGTCTGAAATCTGAGCCGTATAAGAAGGAAGCACAGGACTGCCAAACTTTCAGTTTGGAAAAACTGCCTTCAAATCCTGTTTTTTCGGGTGGTTCGTGTATTTCGTGTTTGAAAGAAACTGACATTATTCCATTTTTGAAAGCAGTTTGAGTTCAAATTCCAATCAGCACCAGTACAGCGGAAAGCGAAACAAAGGACAGCAGAGTTGACAGCACAATAGCGGCAGAGGCCAGTTCTGTATTGCTGTTCAACTGGGATGACAGCACATAAATTGCTGTGGAAGTGGGCAGCGCAAAAAAAATCATACCCGCCCGGAAGGGAATTTCCGAAACATGAAAGAGTTTCAGAAATGCGTAGCCAACAAGAGGGAAAATCAGCAGTTTCAGGATCGCTGCGGCAAGAGAAAGCCCTATCCAGCCTCTGAGTTTCTCAAAGGTAAGCACACCGCCTACGGAGAACAGTGCCAAAGGCAGGGTCACAGATGTCAGAAGCTGGAGAGTATTGTTCACAAACATAGGAAATGTATTGACAAAACGGGCATAAAAAATTCCCGCGATGCAGGCCAGTATCAGGGGATTGGAAATCAGGGATCTGGCTGTAAGACGGATTTTTTCCTGCATGGTGAAATTTTTTCCGGAAAACCAGATCAGTGTGGAAACAGCCAGAAAATTGATCATGGGAATGGCAAAGCCCACCATAATTCCGAAATGCAGCGCGCCTTCCCCGCCCACTGCATTGATGACAACAGCCATACCGATATAGGTATTAAAACGGTAACAGCTTTGGGAAAAAGAACCTGCCTCATAATCGGAAACCGCAAAGCGGATATACAGACTGCTGAGGATATACAGTACCGCAGTCGCGCTCAGGCAGGCCAGGCAAAAAGGCCAGTCAATGCCCCTGTCTGAGCGTGCACCCCCGATTTTCCAGAAAAGCATGGCCGGAAAAAAGATATAATAGACCATCCGGTCAGCGGTTTTCAGAAAAAAATCATCTGTCAGGCCGTAATGTCTGAGGATTCTGCCCATGACAATCAGGGCAAATACCGGAAACAAAGCATTGAGAACGGTTATCATGAGGATATTGTATAATCTGTTTCAGGAACTGTCCAGAAGAATCATGCAGTCTTCAGGTGTCAGGTGTCAGTGATTATTGTTCCCTGATACCAATTCTCTATTGATTTAATACAATACTGTCAGTTTTTCCGCTGGTCTGTCTGCGCAAAAAACCGCTCCGCTTAATTTTTGCACTCCTCCGGATTTGTATTCTGTATTGTACAGAATCAATGGCGAATCGGTATGACACCTGACCCACTGAACACTGCCCCCAAAACCGGTACATCAGCAATTTCCAAATCCCTTAACAGTTCAGTATTGACCGAATACAGCAAAAGATATAAGAACTGTGCAATAAATTTTTGTCTGAACCCAATGATGTTTATCATTCTGAAAGAGGAGAAATCTGTATGCACAGTTTTACCATCTGGGATATGTATGAAAGAAATGCAAAGACTTATAAAGATCAGACCGCTCTGGTGTCCGGAGATCTGAGGCTCTCATTCGGGGAAATGCTGACCCAAACACTGGAACTTGCCGCAGGAATGGCAGAGCGGGGCATTGCCAAAGGGGACAGGATTGCGATTCTGGCGCACAATCACCCGGATTTTTTTCTGATTTTCGGCGCGGCTGCGGCTTTGGGAGCGATAACGGTTCCGGTTAACTGGCGGCTTTCTGATGAGGAAATCAGCTATATTCTCACAGACGCGGGGGTATCGGTTCTTATTGCGGACAAAAATCACAGGGATCGCCTCCGGGACGGGGCAGCAAAATTTCCGCGTATCCAAATTTGGGAAATGAATGAGGCGGAGGCTCCTGAACCGGGTATTCCCGCACTCCGGGACATGATGATTCCCAAAGCACTGCCTGATGTTTCCCTTTGTGCGGATGATCCCTTCTGCCTGATTTATACAGCGGCTGTGGAGGGAAAACCCAGAGGTGCGGTGCTGAGTCACGGCAATATCATTTATGCCAATCTGCAGACAGCCGCGACCATGAACCTGACAAAGCAGGACGCGTATCTGAACATGCTGCCCATTTTCCATATCACCGGTCTCAATCTTGCGTTTGCGGTTATGCACATGGCAGGAAAAAATGTGGTGATTCCCAAATTTGATGAAAAACAATGTCTGGAACAGACAGAGGCAGAAAAAATTACGGTATGGGGCAGTTTTCCGCCCATGCTCTCCCGTCTGACTGCGGAAATCAGCTCAGGAAATTATAATATTTCCTGTCTCCGCCATGTGCTGGGCATTGACGGACCTGACAATATCCGGCCATTTGCGGAAAAAACCGGCAGTGTTTTCTGGATTCTTTACGGTCAGACCGAAACATCAGGACTGGTGACATTTTCCCCTGCTTTGGAAAAACCCGGAACAGCGGGAAAACCCGGCCTTCTCACAAAGGTGCGGCTGGTGGATGAAAAGGAAAATGAAGTTCCCATCGGCCAGACAGGGGAAATCACTGTGCAGGGGCCATTGGTTTTTCAGGGATTCTGGAAGCAGGAAAAATCCACAGAGCACACTTTCCGCAACGGATGGCACCATACCGGAGATATCGGACAAATGGATGCAGAAGGTTATCTTATCTTCAAAGGCCGCAAACCGGAAAAGGAACTGATCAAACCCGGCGGGGAAAATGTCTATCCTGCTGAAGTGGAAAGCGTGATTCTGGAGCATCCGGCTGTGAAAGCGGTTTCGGTTATCGGCGTGCCTGATCCCAAATTCGGCGAAGGCATCAAGGCGGTCTGTGTTCTGGAAGAAGGTGCTTCCCTGAATCTCAGGGAATTGGGAGAATTTGTTGCGGCACGCATCGCCCGTTACAAAAAACCCCAGTATGCAGAATTTGTGCAGGAACTCCCCCGGAAAGCAGATGGATCGGTTGACAGGGAAAAGGTAAAGGCATTGTACGGTAACAACTGATACAGATTTCAGGAAAAAAATTGTCATCCCAAAGTATTCGGATGTTTTGAAGCCCTTTAACCTGAAATATTCATAAGGTGATTTCCAGAAAAGAATATCCCAACAAAGCAGCATAAGCTTCCAGCCTGTGCCTGAACTGAAATGGGATATTTATTTTCAGAAATGACCTTAACCTGAAATATTCATAAAGTAACCGCAAAGGCGCAAATTGCAGCAAAGAACAGGATCAAACTGTCTTTGTGTACTTTGCGGTTTATGAATTATTCAGGTTAAGTGCTTTGGGAAAAACATTTTCTTGAAAACCGCAGGGATTCCTTTATAATATGGACGGTACGGATACATGAAAACACAGGATCATGCCGAAACAGAGCAGATTACCAATGTTCACGACAAATTCATCCGGGAGACCTTCGGACGCAGGGAGGTGGCGCAGGGATTTCTGGAGACATATCTTCCGGCGGATATACGGAAGCAGACGGATCTCAGCACCCTGCGTATTTCCAAAGACAGTTTTGTTGACAAAGAACTGAGGGAGCATTTTTCCGATATTCTTTACACCGTGAAATTTGCCGGGATTGAACTGTTTCTGTACCTGCTGTTTGAACACAAAAGTTTCCCCGACAAATTCACGGCCTTCCAACTGCTGCGCTATATTGTGAAACTGTGGGAATTTTTTCTGAAGCAGAACCCGAAGACGAAAAAGCTGCCTCCGGTGTTTCCCATGCTGCTGTATCACGGGGAAACAGCTTGGAACATCCCGAAGAATTTCAGGAGTCTCATTGACGGCGGAGAAAATCCGGCACTGAAAAAATATCTTCCGGAATTTGAATATCATATCTTTGACATTTCCCATATGCCGGACAGGGAAATCCGGGGAAGAATCCTCAGCCGCATGGTGCTGCTCACGGCCAAGTATGTGTTCCGGCCTGATCTGGGGGACAGACTGCCGGAAATCCTTTCCCTTCTCCGGGATGTTTCGGATCGGAACACTGCGCTGGAAATGTTGGAAGTCATGCTCCGTTACGTGGTGCGGGCCACAGGCTCCTTCGGTGAGGGGGATGTGAAGGAAATTCTCAGAAAAACCGATATGGGGGAGGATATCATGCAGAATTTTATTGACAAATATATCCATCAGGGATTTGAGAGAGGAATCGTGCAGGGGCAGATTCAGGGGCAGATTCAGGGGCAGATTCAGGGGCAGATACAGCTTCTGCTGAAAATGATGGAGGGACGTTTCGGCACGTTGCCCCAGCAGGTGCGGGAAAAGATCGAATCCGCAGATTTCCAAAGCATTGAAAAATGGAGCCTGCGCCTGTTCAGTGCCACACGGCCTGAGGAAGTGGTGAGTCTGAACTGATTTCAGGAGTACATTATGACAGTGCCTACGCGAATTTTGTTTATTTTTGCCATTTTTGTGTTTGGCGTATCGTCAGCCGGGGCGGACAGTGACGCGCTTCCTCCTGAAGTGCAGGATTTTGTCCGGGATAGAGATCTCTGTGATCATTTCCGGGGTGAACCGTATGAGGGCACCAGCCCGGAACAAATCAGGAGAAGGGAATTTGTTATCGAAAGCCTTGAAATCTGGTGTCCCGGTACAGACAGGCGGCTTGCCGCACTGAAAAAACGATGGAAAAACAACCCGGATGTGATGAAACATCTTGATAAATACGAACAACGGATTGAAGGAACAGTAAATTCCCAATCCGGTTTTGCAGACCCGTAAGTTCAACAGAGCAATAAAACTTGGGAGATACGCATTTGAATTTCAACAATCTGAATTTATTGAGTGTAATAAAACTATAGATTTTAAGAAAAACATTGTCATCTGAAACCCTAAGGGTTTTTCGGACAAACATTTTCTTAAACACTATAGGCACGCAATAAATCAGTTCATTGAATTTTAACTGCATAACAATTTAATATTTCTATCTAAAATGGAGAATCACATGAAGAAATGGATATACCTCTTTCATGAGGTGGATGAAGCGGAAAGATACGCGGGAGGCTGGGACGGCGTGCGGGGCCTTCTGGGCGGAAAAGGCGCAAACCTGGCAGGAATGGCCCGCATCGGAGTGCCGGTTCCGCCCGGTTTCACTGTCACCACAGAGGCATGCAATGCCTATCTGTCCTGCGGCGGAACCTGTCCCGAAGGTCTGTGGGAAGAGGAAAAAGAGGCCATGCGCAGGATTGAAACAGAAACCGGCAAAATATTTGGCGATCCTGCCAATCCGCTGCTGGTTTCCTGCCGATCCGGAGCCAAATTTTCCATGCCCGGCATGATGGATACTGTTCTGAATATCGGTCTCACAGATGAAACAGCGCAGGGCATGGTGAATCTGACCGGTGATGAGCGATTTGTCTATGACTCCTACCGCAGACTGATACAGATGTTCGGCAGTGTGGTAACGGGCATTGAGGATGATATGTTTGAGGACATCATTACCACTGCACGCAGAAAGCAGGGTGTGGAAACAGATGCTGAACTTCCCGCGTCAGTCTGGCACAGGGTGATTGAAGACTTTAAAAATATTTACCGCCTGAAAAACGGTGTTGATTTTCCCCAGGACCCTTATGCGCAGTTGAAACTCGCTACCGAGGCAGTGTTCAAAAGCTGGAACGGAAAACGGGCTGTGGATTACCGGAATGCGGCCAATATTCCCCATAATCTTGGCACGGCAGTCAGCATTGTATCAATGGTTTTCGGGAATATGGGCAATGACAGTGCCACCGGCGTGGCTATGACCCGCAACGGTTCCACCGGCGAAAAACGCATTGAGGGGGATTATCTCATCAACGCGCAGGGGGAAGATGTTGTGGCCGGTATCCGCATGACCAAAGACATTGCAGAACTGAAAACAGAAATGCCGGAGACATATGCCCAGTTTGAAGATATTGCCCTGAAACTGGAAAACCACTACCGGGAAATGCAGGATATGGAGTTTACCATTGAACGGGGAAAACTCTGGATGCTGCAAACCCGTGACGGCAAACGCACCGCGCAGGCTGCGGTGCGGATTGCGGTTGACATGAAAGATGAGGGACTGATTTCCAAAGAAGAGGCTGTGCTGCGGGTGAGTCCTGATCAGGTGGATTTTTTTCTGCATCCCCAGTTTGATGCCAAAGCCAAAAATGCGGCCAAAGCAGACGGCAAATTTATGGCATCAGGTCTGAATGTATCTCCGGGCGCGGCCTGCGGTGTGGTTGCCCTGGATGCGGATCTGGCTGAAAAGTGGAGCAAAGAGGGAAAGGATGTCATCATGGTACGGCCAGAAACCAAACCGGATGATGTTCACGGAATGCTGGCATCCAAAGGCATTCTCACCACACGGGGCGGACGCACCAGTCATGCCGCGCTGGTGGCACGGCAGTTTGGAAAACCCGCAGTGGTTGGCGTTTCCGCTTTGGAAATTGACATGAACAAACGGGAAATGCGGGTTGGCGAAGAGGTGATTTATGAAGGGCAGTGGATATCCATTGACGGAACTGTGGGAGAGGTTTATTCGGGCAAACTGCCCACCACCATTCCGGATATTAAAGATCCCTGGCTGATCCGGCTGCTGTCCTGGGCTGATGAATTCCGCACCCTGGGCGTGTGGACCAATGCAGATTATCCAAAGGACGCGAAACGGGGACGCGATTACGGAGCCGAGGGCATCGGGCTGTGCCGTTCCGAGCATATGTTCTTTGAAACCGGGCGGCTGCCCCATGTTCTCAGGATGATCATGGCGGATCTGCCCATTGAACGCAGGGAGGCTTTGGATGCTGTGCTGCCATTTCAGAGGGAGGATTTCGCGGGTCTGTTCCGGGCTATGGACGGACTGCCGGTCATCATCCGGCTGCTGGACCCGCCTCTGCACGAATTTCTGCCCAACCGTGTGGATCTGAGGGAAGAACTCAGCGACATCAAGATTCGGATGCAGCATGCCGGAAATATGAAAAAAATTGACAAACTCCTGGAGCAGCACAGGAAAAAGGAGCAACTGCTGGAGCGTGCGGAAAAACTCCACGAAGCCAACCCCATGCTGGGAATGCGCGGGGTACGCCTAGGTATTATCGTGCCGGAAATCACGACTATGCAGGTGCGGGCCATTTTTGAAGCCGCGTGCATGGTGACACGCGAAGGCGTAGAAGTGTTTCCAAAAGTCATGATTCCTCTGACCGCGCATGTGAATGAACTCAAAGTGCAGAGGGAACGTCTGGAGACTGAGGCAAAAGCTGTAATGAAAGAAAAAGGGCTGGAAATCAAATACAAATTCGGCACCATGATTGAACTGCCCCGTGCTGCTCTCACTGCGGATCAGATTGCGGAATATGCGGAATTCTTCTCTTACGGAACCAATGATCTGACACAGACCACCTACGGCATTTCCAGAGATGACGCGGAAGCAGGGTTTCTCATTGACTATATTGAACAGGGTATTCTGCCGGACAATCCCTTTGCCACCATTGACAGGGACGGTGTGGGCCAGTTGATGAAAATCGGCATTGAAAAAGGCAGGCGCGTGAAACCGGATCTGGAATGCGGCATCTGCGGAGAACACGGCGGTGACCCGGCATCCATTGCCATCTGCCATGAACTGGGACTCAATTATGTCTCGTGTTCACCTTTCCGGGTTCCCATTGCCCGGCTAGCGGCTGCCCATGCGGCTCTGCGGGAAAAAATGGCAAAGCAGAAATAGGTGACAGTATCAGGAACCTGTTACAAACCCTGGGGGTTTTCAAAACCCTCAGGGTTTGATGCTGAAATTTTTCAGATTGATCAAATGGTGTACAAATTCTGCGATCTGACAGATGAGGAAATAAAAATTGTTGAAGGGGAAACACAATGACTGATTTTGCAGAATACAAAAAAGAAATTGAAAAAATCTGCCGGAAATTCCCTGTAAAAAGGCTTGGTGTGTTCGGATCTGTTTTGACTCCGGATTTCTCACAAAACAGTGATATTGATGTTCTGGTGGTTTTTGATTCTGACAAAGATACAGATTTGTTCAGCAGATATTTTGATCTGAAAGAGCAGTTGGAAAAAATATTCAGACGGGAAGTTGATCTGGTTGTGGACAAAGCCTTCAGAAATCCCGTTTTCAGGGAATCTGTTGAAAAAACAAGGACTGTGATATACCATTACTCAGAAGATTTGACAGCATAGTCACGAATGACACGAATCTGCACGAACTGCACAAAAAATAATTCGTGTAATTCGTGCAATTCGCGGCTGCACCATCAAATGTTCTAAGTAATGGTATATATGAACGATGAGATCAGGACCTGCTTATGATGAAAAAAACCGTTTTTCTGGATCGGGACGGTGTGATCAACAAAGATTCACCGGATTATATCAAAAACTGGAGTGAATTTGAATTCATTCCGGGCAGTACAGAAGCGATTTCGCGACTGACTGCCGCAGGCTTTGCTGTGATTCTTATCACCAATCAGTCCGGCATTGGCAGAGGGATTATCGATCCGGAAGATTTGACAGATATGCACATCAGAATGCAGGAAAAGATTCGTGAACAGGGCGGGGAAATCTGCGATATATTCTTATGCCCCCACCGTCCCGATGAAAACTGTGAATGCCGCAAACCCAAACCCGGTCTGATCCGGCAGGCACAGAAAAAGTACGGAATTGACCTTTCTTACGCATGGATGGTGGGCGACAGTGCAAAAGACATTGAATGTGCGATCAATGCAGGGTGCGGACAGCAGATTCTGGTGCAGACGGGCAACGGAACTGCGGCAGAGAAAATCCTTGCAGCAAAAGGAATCCGTCCCACATATGTTGAAGAAAATCTGCTGGCGGCAGCGGAAAGGATTCTTTCTCAATTTCCAAAAAGCTGACTTCTTCAGCGCAACAGAATTTTGCCAATCAGTCCGGTAATCATCAGACTCAGATAAAATATGGACAGAAGCGGAAATACATGACCAAAGTTCAAAAACTGCTGAGCAAAGCCTTCAATAATCCTTCCGGACTGCTGTTCAGAGAATTTGAAACGATTCTTTCGCAAAGCGGATGGACATTTGATCGTCAGCAGGGAAGCCACAGTATATGGTATTCACCCGCAGGATTCCGTCTTCCGATTCAACAGCGTCAGGATGGAAAAGCAAAAGGCTATCAGGTGAAACAGTTTCTGGAACAATACGGGAAGGAAAACAGAGATGGACAGATTTGACCGATTCAGTATAAATCTTTATAAAGATGAAGACGGGGACTGGCTGGCTCATTTTATTGAATTACCTAATATTTCGGCATTTTCAGATACACCGGAAGGTGCGCTGAGGCAGCTTGAAACCGCATGGGAAGGAGTGAAAGAAAGCTATCGGCATCACAATGAACCGATACCCAAACCCGACACAGAAAAACTGGATCTCAGAATTGATAAACTGCTGTATCAGGCCCTCGTATCTGAAGCCGGAAAAGCCGGAATCAGCCTGAACAGTCTGGTCACACAGAAATTATCAGATTCCGTTTTAGCAATATGAGAGCTATGAAATGTTTCAATGTCATGTATGCGGAGGAAAAGAATCCCGTCAGGATAAAGTAACCCATATTTTTTTCATCAATGACAAACCGGTCATAGTTGAAAATATTCCATCAACAGTCTGTATCCGCTGCGGAGAACCGGTATTTCATATTGATACAGTTGAAAAAATCAGGGAAATGGTTCACGGAAAAGCCAGACCTGTAAAATCTGTTATGACAGATATATTTGAATTTGCTTAAAATAAAAATTGATAAATTTTCTGTCCTGTTTGCATTTTCATAAACTTTCTGAAAAAAAATGATCAAACTATTACATGACCAATTTAGATTTTACGGTATCAATTCCCCTCTTGAGAGGGGGCAGGGGGTGTGTTTTGGGTGTCTGCAATTTCGGACACACCCCTGCCCCTCTCAAGAGGGGAATATATAAAATTCAACGTGGTCATGTACTGTGTCCTCTGCGGAAAACTTCAACAAGGATTGAACACATGAAAAACATAAGCAAAAATACCCTGTTTTACGGGGATAATCTTGATATACTGAGAAAAAGAATCAAGGATGAAACCATTGATCTGTGTTATATTGATCCGCCGTTCAATTCCAAAAGAACGTATAATCAGATATACCTTAACATTGGGGAGGACAGGGCGCAGGCACAGGCATTTGCTGACACATGGAAATGGGACAGTCATGCAATGCAGGGGTATCAGGAAATCATCACCAATCATGAGGGAAGATTCACTGTTCAGGTTATAGAACTGATCAAGGGACTGCGGAATGTTATAAAGGAAGGTTCTTTGCTGGCCTATCTTGTGAGCATGACGCTGCGGATTACGGAAATACAGCGGGTTCTGAAAAAGACCGGAAGTTTTTATCTGCACTGCGATCCGACCGCAAGCCATTATCTGAAACTGGTTCTGGATGCGGTATTTTGTGCAAAGGGAGGGGATTTCAGAAATGAAATTATTTGGGGATATACAGCCCCAAGTGCTGCAAAAAAAGATTTTCCCAGAAAACATGATGTGATTTTCCGATACACAAAAAGCGGTATTTTTCTGTTCAACGCAGATTCTGTCAGAATTCCATACAGTGAAAAATTTATGGAAAGAAGAAAGTATGCAGAGGGAAAATCCGGTATTTATGCAGAAAAATCATCAGGCAGGGATGAAAATGATACAAAGGAATTTTCAAAAGGAAAAATTCCCCCTTCCTGGTGGACAGACATAAAATCAGGCGGACAGATACCAAGAAAAGAACTTCTCGGCTATCCGACACAAAAACCCGAAGCCCTGCTGGAGCGTATTATTCAGGTCAGCAGCAACGAAGGAGATCTTGTTCTGGATGCCTACTGCGGGTGCGGCACAACCGTAGCAGTTGCAGAGCGGTTAAAGCGCAGGTGGATTGGCATTGACATCACCTATCAGAGCATCAGTCTGATACTCAAACGTCTTGAGGATTCATTCGGCAAAAAAATTTCCGATTCCGTCATTCTTGACGGCATTCCCAAAGACATGGATTCCGCAACAGCTTTGGCGAACAAAAAAGATGACCGGCTGCGCAAGGAATTTGAAAAATGGGCAGTTCTGACTTACTCAGAAAACCGTGCAGTTATCAATGAAAAAAAAGGTGCGGATAAGGGAATTGACGGAACCGCCTATTTCATGTCATCTCCGACTGATACGGAAAAAATGGTGTTTCAGGTCAAATCCGGCAAAGTGAAACGCT
>CAZHPS010000008.1:1943-35742 GCA_964534335.1 uncultured Desulfobacterales bacterium | reverse complement strand
GAAACCGTATGGGATCGGTATCAGAGCCAGTTGCCCCAGTGCGGATACTGTGAAATGGGATTAAGCTGCCGAATCTGCAATATGGGGCCATGCCGGGTTGATCCCTTTGGCGAAGGGCCGCAGCATGGCGTGTGCGGTGCGGATGCAGATATTATTGTGGCCCGGAATCTGGGACGCATGATTGCAGCCGGTGCGGCTTCCCATTCGGATCACGGCAGGGATCTTGTGGAAGTGCTGGAATCCGTTGCCAAAGGAAAGGCTCCGGGATACAGCATCAGAGAACCGGAAAAACTGAAAAAACTTGCCGCAGAATACGGCGTGGAGACAGAAG
Organism: uncultured Desulfobacterales bacterium; assembly: GCA_964534335.1. Lineage (GTDB taxonomy): Bacteria > Desulfobacterota > Desulfobacteria > Desulfobacterales > Desulfococcaceae > JAABRU01. The sequence continues at coordinate 35,411 of CAZHPS010000008.1, read as the reverse complement.
AGAAAGAGATACTGCGCATTGCAGAGGATCTGGCTTATGCCATGCTGGGGGATTTCGGCACAAGGAAAAAAGAACTGACTTTGGTAAAGCGTGCACCGCAGAAACGGCAGGAACTTTGGCGGAAAATCGGGGTTATGCCCAGAGGCATTGACCGGGAAACCTCGGAAATGATGCACCGCACCCATATGGGCGTGGACAACGGGTGGCAAAGTCTGCTGCTTCACGGTATACGCAATGCCCTGTCAGACGGCTGGGGCGGTTCCATGATAGCCACCGAAGTTTCAGACATTCTTTTCGGCATTCCCAAACCCGCGATGACATCCGTAAATATGGGCGTACTCAAGGAAGATCAGGTCAATATTCTGGTTCACGGTCACAATCCTGTGGTATCTGAGATGATTTTGCAGGCATGTCAGTCCCCGGATCTTATGAAACTGGCAAAAGAAAAGGGCGCAAAAGGAATCAATCTGGCCGGGCTGTGCTGCACAGGAAATGAACTGCTCATGCGTCACGGCGTGCCAATGGCCGGAAATCATCTCATGACCGAACTGATAATTGCAACCGGCGCAGCAGATATGATTCTCGCAGATTATCAGTGTATCATGCCTTCTCTGGGAAATGTGGCAGCCTGTTATCACACCAAAATGATCAGCACCAGTGACAAGGCCCGTTTTCCGGGTATGGAACACCGGGAATTTCATCCGGACAATGCAGCAGCTCTGGCAAAAACTTTGGTCAAAGAGGCCATTGAAAATTTCAGCCGCAGGGGAAAGGTGTATATTCCTGTGGAAGCGGTTCCGGCAATGGGCGGATTTTCTGTGGAGGCCATTGTGGGTGCGCTGGGCGGAACCCCAACTCCTCTGCTGGAGGCCATCAAAGCAGGAAAAATCCGGGGAGCCGCAGGGGTTGTGGGATGCAACAATCCCAAGATTAAACATGATCACGGCCATGTCACTCTGGTGAAACGCCTGATTGAAAACGATATTCTGGTGGTGGATACCGGGTGTGCCGCGATTGCCACAGCCAAAGCAGGATTCAAAGTTGCCGAGGCCATTCAGTACGCGGGGCCGGGACTGAAGGAAATCTGCGGTGCGCTGAAAATTCCGCCTGTGCTGCACATGGGCAGTTGCGTTGACAATGTGCGGATTCTCGTGCTGGCCTCCGCGCTGGCTGATGCGCTGGGTACAGACATCAGCGATCTTCCCATTGCCGGAGCCGCGCCTGAATGGTATTCGGAAAAAGCAGTGTCCATAGGTGTTTATTTTGTTGCTTCCGGTGTGTATACCGTACTTGGCCCCATGCCCCCCATTACCGGCAGCATGAATGTGGTGAAACTGCTCACCGAAGGTCTGGAAAATGTGATTGGTGCAACCTTTGCAGTGGAACCTGATCCGGAAAAGGCTGCCGGCCTTATTATCAGTCATATTGAAAAGAAACGCAGGGCTCTGGGACTGAGCTGCAGGGAATGATGCAGCGGACGGAGATTGCATACAGTGCAGGCCGCAATGCCATCAATTGTTTTCCGGATGGCATTGCAGCAGACTGCATGAGGAGGAGATCAGACATGGAAAATGCACTCAGGAAGGTTTTACATTTCATAGGTGAGCGATACAAGGATAAAATTTCACCGGATTCCCAGAATTATCTGGAGGTGGATATCGGCAATCAGGCCGGAGAACTTGGATATGAGGATATAAAAAACAAATATCCGGGGGTGAGTGTTGTGGTTCCAGTCAAAACACACGAATCCGGCGCAAAAGTCATGATTGACGGCAGAACCTTTTTAAATTATGTGCAGATGGCCTCAGGGATTGTAGTCCCTGAATATATTGCAAAGGATGCGGAAATGGCTTATACACCCTATATTGCCAAAGAAAGCATGATTCTCAATTTTGCATAACTGCACCGGTGAAGTCAAACCAGCTAAAAAAGTGCCGATAAAATGGACGACAAGCCTTTTTTGAGACAATTCAAAAGAGCGTTTGACCGGAAGGGCAGACTGAATATGCCTGACCCGCGTATTCAGCATGACATTGTCCGGTTCATCCTTTGCCCTGAAAAAGAAGCAGCCGGGGAAGCTGAGCGTCAGAGGTATTTCGGTCTCCCCCGGCTTCCCGGCACTTCTTCCATCGGAGAGCGGAAACGCAATGCTGCCCTGTTTCAGGATACAGCGGACTCTGCCATACTTTCCTATGATTCATGGCTGGATCTTGCCATTGATAAAACCCTGAATTCCATCATCTCCAAAAAAATCCTTGTTTTCGGAAGAGAAAACAGCCTGGAAAAGCGAAAACAGTTGGTCCGAAATCTGAAAATCATGCTGGAATTCCAGACATCGGACGGCACTGCCCTGTGCAATCTCATACCAGCAGATGTACGGGGATGTGTTTATCCGCATGATAAGTAATGTTCCATATATTTTGTGGTATAAAGTTCTCATGAAAACAGGATAACCAAACATATATTTTTATGTATATTAACTGAATTCAACAGAATATTTTTTTTTGATGTTTATTAATACATGCTCAACATTTCTGACCAGATTTTCAAATGATGTATATGATGAAATGTCAAGCCACCTGTATTTTATTGATTTACAAAGAATTTCAATACGGTTAAGTTCCGGAGAATATGGCGGGAGATATTTGGGGAAAATTCCCTTTTTCTCCCATTCAGGAATTTTTTCGTAAAATTCATCACTGTGATGAAGTGGTGAATTATCAGGAATTACAACAGTTTTTTTTTTATGTCAGCATACTCTGCAAATTTGTCAAAGCAGGCGATGACAGTTCCGGAATCAGTATTGTGTTCAAAGCAGAATGATATCAGTCTGCTGTCAGGAGTGAAAAAACCTGCAGCATTAAGCCGTTTCCGGCATACAGCTGATATTTCAGGAGTTTTTCCGATGGGCTGATATGCATAAGGAACATATGAACCTGCCGAAAAACCGGTCTGATCAAAAAAAAACAGGGCATCTTTGCGGGACATATGCCGGATAATCAGTTCCCTGATTTCCTGCTCCGCTTTAGGGAAAGCTTTTTCAGGTCTCTGTTTTTTTAATGATTTTCTTATTTTTTTCCATCTCATTTCCAGTTTTTTCACAGTGCGTCTGAGGGTCTGGTGGCTGATTTTTATGCCTGTTTTCTCACGGATTTCCGCAATGATTTTTCCGGGAAACCGGGGAAATTCCCCAATAATTTTTTTTGCGGTTTCATGGTTCTGACCTTTCAGTTTCGGATTTCTTCCGCTTTTTGGAAGATCCGCCAGGCTCTTTCTGCCTGATTTTTTCCATGCATCAATATATCCTGATACAGTATCTCTGTGAATTTTATATTTTTCTGAAATTTTGTCAATACAGAGTCCCTGAGAAGATGACAGTATGACATGTGCTCTGCGGCGAATACGGAACTTTTTTCTTTTTTATTGAATTTTCAAGAAATTCAATATCTTCATCCGAAATAAATGATACAGATTTAAAGGGCTTTCCCATCCAAAATTCCTTTCATTAAATTAAATTATATTATATATGAAGGAATTATACATATTTTTTATTCAATTGTAAAGTAAAAAAATACATTTTTTAAATTTTATTATACATATAAATTTATGAAAATATATTCTGTCTTTTTGAAAACTTTATACCACAAAATATATGGAAGGTTACAGTGACGCAAAGCGTGGGAACGGAGGATAAGGACAATGAAATGGCACAGATCAGTGTGAAGTTTGTGGAAAGATTTGTGCCATTTGTGAAAAAAAATCAGTTCCGCTGATGGCTGCTCCACCCGCCTTTTTTGCTGTTCATAATCTCAGACGAGGCCAGTTTGCACATGGTTTCCACTGCCGGATACGTGAGCAGTTCCGTGACATCCCGCTCCAGTTCCTCACAGGCCTTGATCTGCACATTCTCGGATATGACAATCACAGCCTCGGATTTTTCCGGATCACGCAGATGCAGATAACCCCGGCAGTTGCCCGGATGATTTTTGATAATCTCCATGAGTTTTGTCAGTTTCTCCCGATCTGTCCGGGTCATATCCAGATGAAAGTGAAGACTGGCTGCCCATGTGTTTTCCGCCTCATTGACCGGCACAATGCGATCTGCGAGAATCTTGACAGATTTCTCATCCTTTTGCAAGGCCCCCTCAATAATCACAGCAGTGTCCTGAATCAGCAGATGACGGACAGTATCATAAACGCTTGAAAAAACAGTTGTTTCCACTGTTCCTGCCAAATCCTCGGTGGTGACAAAGGCCATTTCATCCCCTTTTTTGGTTCTGATGGTCTTGACAGCCGTGATAATGCCGCCAATGCGCACAGGCTGACCATTGTTTTTTTCTTTCAGACTCAGGCTGTCCGCGCTGGTGAATTTTTCCAGAATCTTCTGATAACGTCCCAGCGGATGACCTGTGATGTAAAATCCCAGAGATTCTTTTTCCAGATTCAGTTTTTCCTTATCATCCCATTCCGGCAGATCCGGCAGAGTCGGAGCAGCCGCGGGAACAGGTGCTGCGCCCATACCGAACAGTCCAAACTGGGGGCTGTCTTTTTCCTTTCGCATCCGCTGACCGTATTCCAAAGCATGTTCCAGCACTGCCATTTTCTGCGCACGGTTTCCAGCCAGCGTATCCATTGCTCCGCACCGGATCAGGGCTTCCATGACCCTTTTGTTCACCCGGCGCAGATCCACCCGTTCACAGAAATCAAAAATCGTATTGAATCTGCCGCCTTCCGCGCGGGCTTCCATAATGGATTCAATCGCGCCTTCCCCCACATTTTTCACAGCCACGAGACCAAAGCGGATATTTCCTTTGATAACCGTGAATTCCCTGGCACTTTCATTCACATCCGGCGGCAGAACCTGAATACCGTGCGCCCGGCATTCATCAATGAATTTCACCACACTGTCAATGGAACCCATTTCACTGGTAAGCAGCGCAGCCATGAATTCCACAGGATAATGGGTTTTGAGCCATGCTGTCTGAAATGCAATCAGGGCATAAGCAGCACTGTGGGATTTGTTGAATCCGTATCCGCCGAATTTTTCCATCAGATCAAAAAGCTGGGATGCTCTGTCTTCCGGATGCCTGTTTTCCACTGCGCCTTTGATGAAACGCTCCCGGTGTTTTGCCATCATCTCCGCGATCTTTTTTCCCATAGCCTTGCGCAGCCCGTCTGCTTCTGCCATGGAATAACTTGCCAGATCTGCGGCAATACGCATAACCTGTTCCTGATACAGAATAACGCCGTAGGTGTCTTTGAGAATGGGTTCAAGTTCCGGGATCAGATACACCACTTTGTGGCGTCCGTGCTTGCGCTCCACATATTCATCTGCCATGCCGCTGTCCAATGGGCCGGGACGGTACAGCGCAACCAGCGCAGTAATGTCATCAAAACGCGCGGGACGCAGTCTGCGAAGCAGTTCCTTCATTCCCGAACTTTCCAATTGGAATACTCCGGTGGTATCTCCGGCTGATAGCAGTTTGAACGTGTCCAAATCCGTGAAATCCAGATTCAGCAAGTCAGGACGCTGATGGCCGCTCTGTTCAATGAGATTGAGCGCGTGTTCCATTACCGTGAGGTTGCGCAGTCCCAGAAAATCAAATTTGACCAGCCCGATCTGCTCCACCCGTTTCATGTCAAACTGGGTCACAACTTCGTCTTTTTTCCCTTTGTACAGGGGAAGATATTCCACCAGGGGTTTGTCACCGATGACAACGCCTGCCGCGTGTGTGGACGCGTGCCTGGGCAGTCCTTCCAATGTTTTGGCAATGCGAATCAGTTCACCGATTTTGGGATCGGTTTCTGCCATATTTTTCAGTCTGGGTTCCTGATCCAAAGCATCTTCCAGACTGATATTCAGTACATCCGGAACCATTTTGGCAATTGCGTCAACTTCAGACAGGGGAATATCCAGCGCACGTCCCACATCCCGGATTACAGCACGGGTTTTGAGTTTTCCAAATGTGATAATCTGCGCCACATAATCGCCTCCGCCGTATCTTTCCACCACATACTTGAACACTTTTTCACGGCCATTGATGCAGAAATCAACGTCAATATCCGGCATACTGATACGAGAGGGATTGAGAAAACGCTCAAAGATCAGCCCGTGTTCAATGGGATCCAAATCTGTGATGCCCATTGCATAGGCCACCATGCTGCCTGCCGCGCTGCCCCGTCCGGGGCCGACCGGCACGCCATTGTTTTTTCCATAACGGATAAAATCAGCCACAATGAGAAAATATCCGGGAAATCCCATTTTTTTGATCACTTCCAGTTCATATTCCAGCCGTTCATCATAGATTTTCTGATTGATGTCAGGATGTTTTGCCAGAATACGCTTCATGCGATCCGCATAGCCTTTGCGCACTTCCTCATCAAAGAGATCATCAGCGGATTTGCCGGAACCCGGATCAAACTGGGGAAAATGGTAGGTGTTGAAATCAAATTCAATATTGCAGCGTCTGGCAATTTCCACAGTGTTTTCAATCGCGCCCGGAAAATGCCCTAACTGCGCTTGCATTTCTTTGCCGGATTTGAAATAAAGCTGATCTGTGGAAAATTTGAAACGTCCCGAATCATTTACGGTTTTTCCGGTCTGAATGCAGAGCAGCACATCATGAGCGCGCACATCCCCGCGATCCAGATAATGGCAGTCATTGGTGGCAATCAGGGGAATGGAAAGACGCTGACTCATGTCCAGCAGTCCCCGGTTCACATTTTCCTGCTCCGGAATATCATTGTGCTGCACTTCCAGAAAAAAATTCTTTTCCCCAAAGGTTTGCAGATAAAAACGCGCAGCTTCATCAGCCTCTTTGATTTTCCCTGCTTTGATGAGCAGCGGAATCTCCCCGTGCAGACACGCGGATGCGGCAATCAGTCCTTTGCTGTGGGCCTGCAGCACTTCCTTGTCAATGCGGGGTTTGTAGTAAAATCCCTGCAACTGTGCAATGGAAGCCAGTTTGCAGAGATTGCGGTATCCTTCCATGTTTTCAGCCAGCAGCAGCAGATGATGGTTTCCTTTGCTTTCCGCTGTTTTTTCACTCAGGCTCCGGGGCGCAAGATAACATTCACACCCGATAACGGGTTTGATTCCGGCTTTTTTTGCATATTCATAAAAATCCACCGTGCCGAACATGGTTCCGTGATCCGTTACAGCCACAGCCTCCATGCCATATTCCTTGGCCCTTTTGAACAGCGCATCCAGACGAATCGCGCCGTCCAGCAGGCTGTACTGGGTGTGAAGATGAAGGTGGACAAAATTGGGGGTTGCATCACTCATATATAAAATCCTTTTTGGGGTCTCAGGTGTCAGTGTTCAGGTGTCAGTATTCAGTTATCAGTTGCCAGTGATTATCAGTTTAAAATTATATCGAAAATTTGTATATGGAAGATGGCACTGCATTATGGCCCTCCCGGATGAAAGCCATAAGCTGTTCAAGATTTTTCAGTTCATTGAACATGCCTGCATGACTGTTATTGATGATTTTTTGCTCAAGTAATCTGGAATTGTCAATGGTTGCAAGAAGGGCAGTGTTGGCAGGGGCATCATTATCCGGATGTATTTCAAACAGGTTTCCTTTGTGATCCTGAATTGTCACAAGAATATTGCTCTCTTTGAATTCTGCGGGAAGCCCTTTCTGAATTTTTTCAGAATCCCAGCACAGAATCCATATATATTTCAGCAAAAAAGGACCGTAAATCAGAAAAACTTCCTCAGCATTCGGACCCGGTTCTCTCAAACAGCATACATCAAGCATACAGATATGGGGAAATATATTTGAATTTCCAGTATTTCCGTGCCATACAATCCCTGTATTCCCTTTTTTGTCTTCCCAGACAGCAGCCGCATCAAAAACAGCGGGCCTTGTCCATGTTATGGAAACCGTACATTGTCTGGTATCGCAGATATCGGCTGCGGTGCCTTTCTGCATCAGTTTTACAGTTTTGTGTTGTATCATAATAACCTGCATTTGATATAAATCTGTATGAATTTCAGAAAAAGCAAAATTTGTGCCGCTCTGTGTTTCCCATACCCTGCGGCTGTTTTTTTTCGTAATCATCCTCGTTCCCACGCTTGTATATTGAATGACAAGTATGGTCTACTTTGAAAAAACAAAACCGGCAGTTTTTCCATTTTCATTCAAATAAACTTAATATGCTGAAATTAAATAAAATTATTTTTCAGAAGGTTCAAAATAATATTCGGATAGGTTCATGGAACCCTGACGGAATGATTTGGTGAAAATCTCCACGCCTGCGGCAATGGAAAAAGCGGAAAGCAGACCGATACCGAACTGCCCGATGAGCAGCAGGGCTTCCTGCGATCCCAGATTGCGAAGATTTTCCTTTTGCAGTTTGGTAAACCCTTCGCCGATAGTGGAAAGGTATTGGTTCCCAGCATCCGCAGCAGGCCGGGCAGGTTAATTTTAATCTCGTGTTTTTCAGGGGAAGAATTTGGGGAATTCATGTGCCGTTCCTTAAGGTTTGTAAAAAAATAACCTGTACAATTTTTGGAACCCCTAATACATGACCAATTTAAATTTTATGGTATCAATTCCCCTCTTGAGAGGGGGCAGGGGGTGTGTTTCAGGGCGCGGGAACAGACACACCCCTGCCCCTCTCAAGAGGGGATTATATAAAATTCAACGTGGTCATGTACTAAGGGTTTTCAAAACCCTTAGGGTTTATAACAGGTTATTTTGATACAGCCCATTAATTGATTATACAAAATAATTTCAATATGTTCAGACCGGATTTTGACCGGGATTCAAAGCCGGACAGACTGTGATCCCTGCAGGTCTGATCTGCAGGCGGTTTAATCTTGTAACAAAGGAAAAGAGAATGGTCAAGTTGACAAAGGATAATTATTCTGTCAGGAAAAAAAATAAAAATAAAACTTGACAGGGAAAAGCGGAAAATATAGAATTTTGGAAAAATTTTTTGGGAGAAAAGAAAATGACTTTTTGCAGTTTTCAGAAAAACACAGATATGCGGAACTGGTGCTGGTGGCACAATATGAAAGGTGTGTCTCCGGTACTTTATTCCGTATAAATTTGATATAATTCGGAAAATTCAAAGGATCGCAGGCAGCGCCATAAGCCTGCGGTCCTTTTTTTGTTTGCAAAGGCCGCGGAAGATTTCCCGGCCTTTTTTATTTTGGATGATGTTTCTATATACAGATACAGGAAAGACGAATTGAGAGTCAGATTCCGGTAAGATTTGACAACTTTCAAAAAATTGTCAAATCCTGTATGAATATCTGACAGTTTGTTTTTATTTATTCTGAAATTTTTAACTCTTATACTGATACTTAAAACATTACTGTCATTCTGCTGAGCAGACTTTTATATTTTTAACCGCAGAGTGACGCAGAGTTTCCTTGGAGTCACACAGAGTTTTAATTCAAGTCTGAAAAAATCAGATGTTTTTAACATCTGCAAAATGTTTCAAGTAAGAAGCTGTTTTAAAAATATCATTTTGAGAAAAAATGTGCTATCATTACATATCTGATAACAAAATATAAAGGAGATATTGTAATGAAACCACCCGTGACATATCCGTCAGATCTCACATATTCTCAGTATAAACTTATCAGCAGGTTTCTGCCGCAGGCGAAAAGCGGACCGGGTAAAAAAGGCAGACCTGCAGGTGATCTCCGGACAGTAATAAACGGAATATTATATTTAAATAAAGCAGGTTGTCAGTGGCGGATGCTTCCGGTGGATTTCGGTCATTGGAACACCGTCTACGGATATTTCAGCAGGTGGTCAAAAGATAAAACGTGGAAAAAAGTTATGAACATCCTTCGTAAAAAAGAAAGGAAGCGGCAGTGCCGCAAAGAGGCTCCTTCCGCCGGAAGCATTGACAGTCAGAGCGTTAAGACCGCTCTTCAGGGTGCGGAAACCGGAATTGACGGAGGTAAAAAAATCAAAGGACGGAAACGGCATATCCCTGCTGACACCCTGGGACTGATACTTTCCGTCACAGTGACACCCGCGAACGAAGGTGAACGGGAAGGCCTGAAACGTCTGTTATCCGATTATTTTTCAAAAGGTGTCAGCCGTTTACGGAAAATTTGGGCTGACGGGGGATATTCAGGTTCACCTGTATATGAATGGGTCAGAAAACTGAAAAAGACCTGGCGTATTGATCTCGAAGTAACTGAAAAAGAAGGAAAAGGTTTCAATGTGGTAAAAATGCGGTGGGTAGTGGAAAGAACATTTGCATGGATATTCAACTTCCGCCGAAATTCAAAAGATTATGAGACTCTCACAAAAAACAGTGAGTCCATGATTCAGATATCAATGATCAGCATTTTATTGAGAAGAATAGCATAAACAATATTTTTAAAACAGCTTCTAATTGTATAATTCGCACAGGAAAGGAAGATATAACATGAGTTCGATGAGTTATAATTAGAAATCAAAATATTAGCCTGTAAGCAAATTTGGTGACAAACATGAATCGACATTAACAATCTGTAATAAATGATGAAAAACTCTTAGAACTCAAGTTATGTCAGATGATAAATCCATGATACTGCTTATACTGATTTTTTTAATTTATAAATCAGCATATTACTTAAAACTGGTTAAATTTTAATCAGTTTATGCAGATCATCTACCTTATTTTGTTCCCTTATTTGTGTTGACGTGTACTTAGCTGATTAAATCATAATATTCCCCAAAGTCATTCTTATTGCATAACTTATTAATTTTTTGATATTCACGCTTTACAGCCATTATAAGATGCGGCATATTAACAATTTTTCCATCCTGAGCTGCATAAAACGCAGATGCAAGAGCAATATTATGAATGTTTCCGCCTGACAAGGCAAACCTTTCTGACAGAAAATCAAAATCAATATTCTTATCCAATGATGTCTGTTCCGGAAAGATGCTGCGCCAGATTTTAAGACGTTCCTCTTTTCCGGGAAACGGAAATTCCACATCAAAATTCATTCTTCTTGCAAAGGCCTCATCCATATTGTCTTTTCTGTTTGTGGCCAGAATTACGCAGCCTTCTTCATATTTTTCTATTTCCCTTAACAGAAAAGCGGTTTCAATATTGGCATATTTATCATGTGCATCCTTTATTTGGGTACGTTTGCCAAAAAGAGCGTCAGCCTCATCAAAGAAAAGGACGGCATTTCGTGCGGATCTGAATATGTCAGCAATTCTCTTTTCTGTTTCTCCAACGTATTTGCTCAGAATCTGTGATATATTTATTTCATATATTTCAAGATTCAGGGTAGCCGCTATTATGGCGCTTGCCATTGTTTTACCGGTGCCGGAAGGCCCGCTGAACAAAATATTCAACCCTCTTCCATAGGACATTTTATCCGCAAAACCCATTTCATCATAGACAATATATTTGTTTTTAACCCGACTGATTATCTCATTGATTTGATTTTTTTGATCTTTCGGCAATATAATATCATCCAGTTTATATTTTGTGCCAACTTCTATTGCCAGGGATTTCAGTTCCTGGTTGGACTGGAGATGACATCCTCTGCAGATTTCCTGTTCGCTTATAAATCCATTGCCGCCAAACCAGGCATTGTCACATGCAGCTTTAACAGCGTTTCTTATCTGACCCTGTGTGAAGCGATATTTTGCGGCAAGAAAATTGACATCTGTTTCTTTGGCGATTTGGCACTTGCCCAAAAGAGTTTTATCATTCAGGCAATGTCTCCAAATATCCTGCCTTGTTTTATAGCCTGGAATTGTGAAATGAACAGAGAAAAACCGCTTATCACTGAACACTGACCGAATATCACATTTATTTTTTGTGCAAAAAATAATTAATCTGAAATTAAGGGATAAATATTTTACAATACAGCTTTTGGTTTTTACATTTTCTTTGTGCTCAAATATGGTGTCTGCATTGAAAAAACACAGAACGGAATTGAATAAAATGCTTTCCCGGTTAATGAGTAACAATATGTTTTCCTTATCATTGTCTGCATTGCAGATCTCCTCTGCATTTACCATAAGCAAAGGAAAATTCAGGAGATGGCTTATTGAAAGCGCAAGGTGTTTTTTTCCTGCTCCGTCAGGTCCGCAAAAATGAAACAGATAAGACTGATCATTTCCACGAAACACTTCTCTGTTTACTGTTATACAGTTATGGAGATTTTTTTCTTCTATTCCAGAATAATCTGATATCGGACACGGTTCCGGTTCAAATTGCTGTATGATGCCCGCCAGTTCCTTTGGGGTATCTTTTCTGTCCAGTATATAATTGTATATCCTGTTATTTATTGTAAGTTGCCTTAATGATGAGAGGTAACTGTTTTCACAGGATACCCCGATGAACTCTATCAGTTTATTTTCTATCAATGGTGACTGAAAAGAAAAATAATCTCTTGATGATATTTTCCCTTCAAATGTATTGTTCAGGATATTTAAGATCAAATCAATGCTCGGCAGTCTTCTGTTTTGATTGTCATGAAGATAGGCAAACACTTTCTCGTATTGCGGAAGGAGTTGGACTGCAAGGCAGATGTTCAGAATCAGATATTCTTCATCTGACAGGCAGAATTTCTGTTTTATCTGAAGAAGCTTCAGTTCAATGCCTTTTTTAAGGCTTTCCCCGCTTCTTTTATCTATTATTTTTTTCTGCGCTTCTATGGCGTTGGTGACTGTCTTCATGTCCGAATCGGATAAATCAGTCTGCTGATGTCCGAACCAGTCAATTTCCAGAGATTGTCCGGTTTTCAGTTTTTCAAGTTTTTCTCTGCTGATAAAAAGCCCACTCAAAGTATCATTTTCAGGTTCATCTCTGCTGAGTTGCTGTATTTTCATTGTTTCTCTGTGAAGAAGCAGATCCGCAAGGATTAATTCGTCCTTTATGTGCTGGTATGTATTCTGATAGTGTCTTGTCATAGTTCCAAATTTCTAATATGTTATTTAAAAATGCTTAATTTTCAAAATCAATGCAATCCAAACCAAAATCTTTTTTAATCCTTTCTGCATACGCCTTCATATTGGCGATTTTGGCATCTCCCAATCCTGACACTTTTTTCAGATCTTTATAACTGCTAAAAGCCTTTTTATTCGGATATTCATTCTGTAGATTTTTCCTTTTTTCTACAATTTTTTGGGCTAAATAATTCCCTATCCCCGGAAGTGTTGTGAAATCTTTTTCTGTACTTGAATTCATTTTAACCACAATCGGGGCTTTTCGATCACCGGAGAGCAGATAAGAATCATATTTTCTGTCAACAGGATTATCAATTTTTTTATTCAAAGTCCATTTGACGCGGCTTGTCTCAAGGCTTTTGGCTTCACATTCCAATGAAAGCGGCACATAATCTTCATATTCTACGATCTTTTTCTTCAATTCTCTGTCCGGCATTCCATCTTTTTGTTTAATCTCTTTGAACAGTTGCTCCTTATTCGGCTGTTTTCCGTAATCGGCTTTTACCGAGTAAAATAGTGTAGCACCTGAATCTATACCAGCCTTGACCTTTGACTCCACATCTTTTTCATGCACACCGGTGTTGACTTTGCTTAAAAGTGGGGTCATGTTTTCCCATATCCCCTTGCCATGTAGCTTCTGGCTCAGCAAATGACCACGAACATAATAAAAGGAATTTTTTTCTCCATATCTTCGCTTATTAAGTATATCATAAACATCCTGTTCACTTTCTATGGGTTTTGTTCCTTTACCTTTTTCAGGTTCGATTCGAGTGAGTTTTTCGATTACTGTTTGAATTGCAAATGGATTACCATTACGCGGCTTGTATTCGGGATTCTCAGACCGGGGAATAATCCCGAAGAAACCTTCCGTTATTGTACGCAATTTTTCCAAAAGTGTTTCTATTTTTTCTGCTTTTTCTTCTTTCTTTCTTTGGGTCTCACTTTTCGTATCTCCCTTAACGCTTTCTGTGTATTTGGTTTCATCAATTTCTTTAGCCAGATTTACTGCTTTAAGCCTGTCTTCAGCCATTGTTGGCGGTATATCCAGACTGCTTAAAAAATCTGTATAGGGGCTTGGCTTGCTTGCGATCATCAATTGTGCATTATTATCAATGCCCTTAAAGAAAAGTTCGTGGGTATTACCATCATTGGTTTTAAATTTTTTACGCAGGTTCCACCAATTGATAATCTTTTTAACTGCTTTTTTACTGACTGTCTTTACCTTTTTCCCCGCCTGTTTAAAAGTTTCCCCCACTTTGCTGGCCAGAGTTTTAATTTTTGTTACAGTAAAATGGATTATTTTATTCCGTGCTTTTTTGACCGGCTTGCTTATTTTTTGAATTACGTTACGGATGGGTTTGACAATATTATGAAATCCCAAAAGTCGGGCAAGAAATCCGATTACAATCGGTACGGTCTTAACCATTGCGGAAGTAATATAATTTGCTGCGGCTGATACTTTGCCTGCAATAATTTCTGAAAGAGACTGATATACAGTTTTGACAAAATCTTTTATGCGTTCCCAGTTTTCATGAAAGAACATGACAATTTTATAAATTGCCTCAATTGCCTTAACAACAGCACCCACAGGAGTTATATAGGAAAGAATCATTTTAAAGGCTTCAAACACAATGGTCTTTTTAAGCCAGTCAATAACCGTATCAAAAAACATGTTCTTCAGGTCGCCAATCCCTTCCCTGATCTTTTCCCAAAGTGCAACAGGCCCTTTTGTTATCAATTCCTTTACAAAGTCAATGCCTGTTTCAGCTCTGGACATAAGGGTTTCACCTTTGGGACCGAGGCGTTTCACAATCTCTGCACGAATCGAAGCCCATGTAAGACCGAGTATCTGGGTTATAAGAAAGAAAATACCTTTTGCATCAAATGTCTTTGGAAATTCTATCTGCGTTCCTTCAAATACGCCGAACATCCAGGAAAGCAGTCCGCTTTTTAAATGCGTACCGATATTTTTGAGAAATTTGCCAACCCCCTGTTTGACTGCCTTGCCAAAATTTGTGAAAAATGTAATGGGATCATCAATAATCTTATCCATCGCTTCTGTGTCAACACCCATTGCCCTCATCAGAAACTGAATACTGCCTCCAAGAGATTTTATAAGGGATCTGAAAATATATTTGCCAAGATTGCGGAACTTTCCCCGGATCAGCATACCAATTGCATTAAAGCTGAACATATAGGCAAATTGTACAAAATCCAGTGCTTTTTGCAGCGCATCAGCCAGAAAATCCAAAACACTGCTGACACCTTTTTTAAGGCTTTCCGCAGCCTGATTCACTTTTTGAATGGCATTGTTGCAGGCTTTGTCAATTTTGGCGATCATATTTTTTGCAATATTCGGGAAAGCAGCCAAAGCCGCACTGACCAGTTTTTTCAGAACCTCTCCCAGCCCTCTGATAAGTCCCACTATCATCCTGCGGGCAGATTCTATGGCCTGCATCGCCAGTTTTTTGGCAAAATCGAATATTTGTTTTACTTTTTGCTTTAGCCAGTTGAAGATTGCGGAAACAGCTTTTTTAAGGGATTCGAGCAGAGATGACAGCTTTGATACCACCCAGTCAATGATGCCGCCTGCCTCATTTTTTTTCTTTTTCTTCTCTTTTTCAACATCAAGTTCCGCTTTTTTCCTGGCTGCCGCTGCATCTTTTTCAGCCTGCGTAAAATGCCTGTCCGCCTCTTTTTCTCCTTTTTCTTTTTCCGTTTTTATTTTATCCTGCTGACTGATTGTTGCGTTTTGCGCCTTATTGTCAATTTCTTTGTCAACACCGGTGATTTTATCCTGCCACTCCTTTCGATAGCCTGAAATATTGCTTTTGAGCCTGCTGCGCTCTTCCTGCTGAATGTTTTCCGTTCCTTCTTTCAGTGCAGTTATTTTTTCCCGGGCATCTTCATGGCTTTTTTGTGTTTTTTGCTGCCAGTCCTCTTTTGCAGTTTCATAACGTGTCTGCTCTTTTTCAAATCCGGCACTAAGCACTGCACCCATTTCCTGATCAATTCCTTTTGCAGCTTCTTTGGGTATGGCCGGAACCTCAAGAGCGGAACTGATTTTGTTTTCCGTTTTTTTCAGGATTACAGACGATTTGATGACACCGGTGGATTTTTTCGGGAATATCCTGTCTTCTCCAAAATCCTGCACAGTCTCTTTCAAAGCATCCTGACCGGCTTCCCCGACCTGGGTTGCAGCATTATCCCTGAAGCCATTTATCTGTTTCGGATTGCTATCAGCAGCAAGTGAAACCACGGGACGCTGTCCCATTTCGGAAGGGAGTTTGCTGCTGTCCAGAACAATGCTGTCAATGTGCTGTTCCGGAGATATTTCAGAACTTGCAACATCCTGTTTTTTATGTTCCTGAACCGCATCAAATTCGGCCTTTGGAGAACTGTCGGTATTACTTTGTTTTTTACTTTTTTCTTCAGCAGTTTTATCAAAATCTTTTGCTTTTCTCTGTTTTGCCCTGTATCTTTTTTTCTTTTGAATTTCTTTTCCCTGCGGATTTGTCGGCAGGGCAGTTTCAGGCAGACTTTTCTGCGCTTCCTGTGTCTGGAGTGTCAGAAGGTTTTCAGAAAGAGCAGTTCCCTGGTTATAAGCACCGACAAGCCGGGATGCAGGTGCTGTAATGATCTGCTGAATCAGTTCGCCCGGTTCCGTGGCTTTGAGAAGCGGTTCTTCCTGTGTGGATTTTTCAGAAGATTGGGTTTTCTCCGCAAAATCTGTTTCCGCAGCGGGAATTGCTGTGCGGGGCATTTTATGGGAAGGCAAATCTGCTGCTGCCTGGGGCCTGGGAGATTTTTCTGATTCTTTGGATTCCGTTGCAGACGGTTCAGACTGCCGGACAGGCTGAATCTGTTCTTTTTTTTCAACGTGCTCTTTTTTCCGGAACGGAAGTATTTTTGCTGTACCAGCACTGTGATCTTTCTCCTGCTCAGGCGGCTGCATTTTCTGTATGGAAATATGAGGGGAAGGTTTTTTAATTATGCTTTGGTTGCGTGCCTGGGGAGGATTCAGGATATGATGATTGCCGTTGGAAATGCCTTTGGTTCCGGGGTGTTCAGGTAAGGGGGCAAAGCGAGATGTTAAGGGGCTGTCATGGAGCAGTTGGGGTTTTGGGGAAGATGAAGGGGGATTGATTTTATCCTTTTCTTCTTTTTTTCTGACAGGTTCCCGCATTTATCACCTTCTGATGAAATACTTGGATTATAGTATTCCAACTATGGTTTCTCCAAGCAGGAAAATTGGACAGTGGGTCAAACTTGTGGAAAATACCTTTTGTGTCAAAAATAATTATTTCACCAATTATGTCAGATGGTCTCAACCTTCAATAGACTTCCTGCAAAACTCTAATTTCTCATAATTAATTGTTTGTTATTATAGA
This sequence comes from uncultured Desulfobacterales bacterium, assembly GCA_964534335.1. Lineage (GTDB taxonomy): Bacteria > Desulfobacterota > Desulfobacteria > Desulfobacterales > Desulfococcaceae > JAABRU01. Next base: position 18,091 of record CAZHPS010000008.1, on the reverse strand, counting down.
TTTTAATAATAGACCTCTTTCCAAAGTCAATTTTTATCCAATAAAATCAATGGAGCAATTCCCACTTTTGCAAGCGGTCTAATTAGAAAATCTATATTTGCAGAAAGTCTAATTTATAAACCAAATAAATATGCCAACTATTCGGACAGTTATGTAAAACTGTAAATTTATTATTGCTGCATTTCAAATAAGAGTTACTATCATAAGGCAAAGAAACTTCTTCACTATGTTTTTCCGAATTGGAATACAAACCGCAATGAACAGTAGTATATTTATAATTATAAATAGTACCATCGGGATCACGAACGGTCTCATCGCTATTGGCAGAAAACTTTCGTAGCACCACTCTGTATAATCCTAAATTATTTTCACCTGTTAAAGTATATGTCGTCAACCTTTCATCATAATCAGCAGCTTTATAACAAAGTTTCCAAGAGCCATCTAACAACGCAAAATTTTCATATATCTGGTTAAACTCTTTTTCCAGATAATCGCCGTTATTGGGGGTTTTCTGATCCCATGTTCTTGTTTGCTTAGCACTGTAAGTCATGTTGCCTCCTGTGCTGTATGTTGATTAGAATGGATATATAGCTTTCCTAAGTGAGTTATGGAATATACTGTTCTGTAAAGGTTGAAAACATTTAAAAATTTCTGCCGGATTCCACAAATGACATAGGAACGCTATAATACGTTTTGATAAATACTGCAATTAAATCTCTTCTGTAAGTGTGAATACAAATTCAGTGTTTGCATCCTTTATCTTTGGCAGAAAGGTCTGGGCTGCCACAAGGTCTCCATCAGCATCTATCAGTCCGATCTCAGATATCTCTTTACCATCAATGGATGAATCACTTTGCTCAACAATAATTTTATAACTGTTTTTATTATCTTTTCTTTCAAGCTGTACAGCCCCAAATCTTTTTATTTCTTTATATAATGTATCCTGATTCCGGTCAAAAGTTTTTTGTGTTCTGTCATTGTTCAAGCCACCTTCGCCAACCGCAATATGCGTTATTTTTGCTATTGCCCCTCCTGTTTCTCTTGCTTCTGCAATTTTAATTCTTGCCTTTGCTGTCGTGGTCATATTTTTATTTTCCGGCATATCAGTTTTTCCTTTCCTCAAATTCCATTGTATGCGTCAGGCGTGCCCCTGTTACGCCGTTCATTAATTTCGTACCATCAAAAACACTCTTTCCATCCAGAAACGAATACACCGCCTCAGTCCCGGACGTAAAATTCACACCAAGTTTGCAGGTATGCTGAAATAATGGACGGGTTGAAGCCTTCCAAAAAGGTTTTACCGCTGCCTTCACACCCGCGGAACGAATGTCATTTATCACATCGGCCAAATGATCCGGCACTTTCAACTCATCAATATCACCCTCAATTTCCACATCAAATGCTGCTGCCTGTGCGCTGTTTCCATAGGGAGCCAGCAGCATCTGTCCATCAAAAAGCCGGGTTCCATCCAGGTAAATCGTATCGTCATACTCATGTTCCCTGATATGATAATCAAGACCTTTGGCAATACTTTTGGTTAAATCCGCAACCGCTTCCAGTGATCCTGTGGATTTGTTTCTTTTGATGGCAATTGAAAGAAACACCCGGTAATCTTCATCTGACCTGCCTTTTCTGGGTTCCTTGACAATGCTGCCGATTTTATCAAGCACAGCACCTTTCTGCTTTTCAATATCCCTGAGCAGGGAAAGCTCATCCGCAACGGCTTTCAGTTCATCAAACTCTTCACTGAACAGCCTGAACAGCTTTGCAATATCATTTTCCGGCTCAAGATCACTATCAATCTCAGGCTTATAGATCGTACCGGGAATTCGTTTTAAAAGTTCTTTAAAACTTTCCATCAACCAACCTTAATATCTTTAATATTCGGGATTTCTCTTGATCCTAATGTAAATTTTTTTGAATCACCATTAATGAGTACTGTGTCAATATCTTCAATTCCTTTAACATCTTTATTTACAGATCTTATTCTCCAGGGATAAATTGTTGATCCCGGATCAAGCTCACTGATATATTTACTTACATTGGCTTTAACATCTTCAATGGCATTTTCCCATTCATCATTGACAATTAAATGAAGCTCGATTTCAATATCCACTTTGACAGGACGGGTAAAATGTATTTCATACTTTTTGTTGTCGTATGTTATTTCACACATCTCGTTTCCATATGTGGCTATCCCGGCTGATTTAGTATTGAAAATGGTACGGGCGATTTTTTCTTTGTCCCATCCTTCCCCCAGTATCATACATTCAACAGATTTCGGCGGCAAGCCGTTGACAGCAGACAATTCATAGTTTTCCTGAACCACGGACATGACACCTTCTTTTTTTGACAGTGCATCTCGTATGGCATCAACACTGCTTCCTATGTTTTCAACACCTTCTTTCCGGTATCTTTTGCGAAGCGCAGCATCTGTCTCAATATCTGCGGCCCCGAATGAAGAGTTTTCATTGTTCACCTTATCAAGTCCTTCAAGAGATTCTGCGATTTCTGTAACGGAATTTGCAGGTACTGCACCGCCGAAACCGGGTTCAATTGCGTTACAGTTGATAAACGCCTTTGTTCCAAAACGCAACTCCACCCTATCAGCAGTTTTATCAGCCGGTTTTGTAATCTTTATCTTTTTGTTTTCTATGGATTCAATCTCTGTTTCATTCTGGATACCCTCACCATATACCATCATTTTTTCTGTCAATTCAGAAACGATTTCACCCTGACCGTCCTGAACAGTGATTTCCTGTTTGCCGATAACAAGATCGCATATGAGTTTGATGCCGATGATTTCACTGTTAAGTGTTCTGAACCCTACACCTTCTTTTGTCTCTATCTTAAACCCTTTTTCGATTTTTGTACCTGGTTTTCCTGAAAATTCAACGTCACGGATGGTCGCATATTGTGCCGGTTTCCTGTCAAGTCCTCCCAAAGAGACAACCCTGTCAAGATTTACCCCTTCTGCTGTCTCCAGCCAGTTTGAATTATATACATGTTCAAGTTCCTGCCACAGAATGTCGCTGTTCCAGGCAAGCAGGCTGGCAAAAAGTCCGATGGGAGAATATACAGAAAGATCAACATCCTCACCGAATAACACTCTTGCTTTTTTTTGAATATCGGTTTCAATCTCTTTATATGGTTTTCTGATGAATCCTGCTTCAGTCACACCGTACTTTATCATCAGTCTCTCATCCTTTCTGATATTTTTACAGGTTCAGTTTCCGAAAGAATTTTTATGCTGACATTGATCACCAGGCTTCTGTCGCTGTAATCCGGAATCACTTCAAGACTTTCTATCCTGTCAACCTGCTCATCTTTTTCAACAGCCCGGTATATTTCAGATTTCATTTTGCGCACGGAAAAGGGCTTTTCAAAAACGCCTATCCAGTCAATTCCCTGGGATTTATCCAGAAACCAGTCCCCCTTCCAGAGCTTCAGTCGGTGTCTGATTCTTTGGGCAACCGCTTCCTGTCCATCAAGGACTTCCCATGATGTCCGAGAGCCTTTTCTTATAGGTGGGAAAAAGTCTCCATTTTCTATTTTAAGTGTTTTCACTTATGCGCCTTTTACCTTTGTCTGTCCGGCATCAATAATCATTATTGTACATGCACAAGGAACAGAAGCATATGGACCGTTTGGTGCAAACGAACCGGTGCAATTTCCCTTATCAAGCTTTAAATATATCTTTTTCTTTTCAGCCATACATTTGATGGCGGTTGGCGTTAAAGAACCACTTCCTGATTTTAAAGTAAAACCGGGCATGGTGCATCCCCCAGGCTTAACCGTCCAATTTAACTGATCGAGAAGAACACCTTTGTCATTTTTAGTATTAACCTTTGTTGAGATAACTTTAGTAAGTGTAAAATTATCAGTATTACCGATCCCAGCGCTGTTTGGAATGGCAACAAGTTTATAATCTTCATTTACTATTTCAAAAATCGCTTTCATCTTTTCTTTCCGGTTTAATCACATAAACAAATGTTCTGGTTAAGGATTCTGTCTCAGGATATTTTTCGTGCTGAAGTTTGGCTTTAATAATATGCACATACACGCCATCAGCGTTAACCTGCGCTTTTATTTTTTTATTCCATTCTTTCCACTCATCTTTACCATTTTCCTGATACATTATTTTAAACTTCTTCTTTTCAACCTCATCTTCCCACTTATTTACAAGAGTGTATTCCTCGCCGTCTTTTATATCAAGGCATTTCGGTTCGCTTTCCGGGGGATAAATCAATTTCAATTTTAACTCAGGCATTTTCTCCTTAGCAGTTTCGCAGTTCAATATCATAGATGCTTTTTCATATCTGATTAATCCGTTCTCATCTATAAAGTCATTAATACCTATTGGCATCAGTCCTGTATATTTTATTTTCTCTCCTGTCAGATTTCCGCTGTCGTCCCTTTTATTCCATGAATAGTAAATTGCATAACCTTCAGATTCTCCATCAGCAGTTATCTCGATAAGTTCATTCCCTTTGACATAATTTTTGCCTTCAGATCTTCTGTCATCCAAATTTGTTCTAATGCTCATCAGGCATCTACCGTAAAAGCGTCATTTATGCTGACTTGACTGGAAGTCATTTTGAATTTTGTTTTTCCTACCTCGTGCAGCAATTCATCTTTTGTATACCGGGTAAACACTCCGCCATCCTTATGCCCGATCAAAAGTCCGTCTTTCTCAAAATTTTTCGGCTTCTCCCAGTCGGTTTTTGCAATGCCGCCAATCACAAACGCATTTTCAGAACTGAAAATTCTGTCACTGGCAAGGGGTTTATCATCTTTCAGAGCCTTTTCAATATCATGCGTGGAAAAAGAAATATGAACCAAATCCCCTTTTTCATATGCAGGTTTAATATAAAATCCGCCCGAATATAAAAAATTGACCGGCACATCTTTGAGCATGGAATATTCAACCTCTTTGTCCCCGGATTTCTTTTTCAGCAGCGGAATCACATCTGCTCTCATTTTTTGGGAATCAAAGGCTTCAATTCTTCCAATCATGCCAATATCAATGTCAGACAGGCGATCATGCAGATAATCTTCAAGAAACTCAATAAATCCGCTCATACCTGCACCACCTCCATTACTGTATAGGCATCATCATCTGAAAAGGAATGGTTTCCTTTGATTACTTTGCAGTTACCGATGAAATTTTCAGACTCGATTCTGATATGCTCGCCTGCCCCGATTCTGTAATTAAAAAGAGATTTCACGGCTCCCTGATTCACATACTTTCCTTCTTTGGTTACAGACAGTATCTCAGGCCGGTCAATCAGCCCTGTTGCAGCGGAGAGCAAAACACCGGTTTTTATTCCCTGATCCTTTTTCGGATGAAAATAAAGCTTCCCGTTTCTCAGGAAATATTCTGATCCTGTATCACGTTTCATCTGGTTTAAGGCATTATGCAGGGTTGTATTCAGGGAAAGCCCTCTGGAATATTTTTTATCATTTTCCATTTCTATCCTGCCGGGGTCAATATTGGACATCATCGCAATATCCTTTACAACAGTTGATGCTTTCACCCCCTGATGCCATGTTCTGCTGATTTTCATATTTGAAAGTGTTGTTGCAGAATCGCTGATGGTCATTTCAAGGACTCTTTCCAAACCGGCTTTTGTCACCTTGTAAGTGCATATCTCTCCGATAATACAGATACCATGATCTTCCTCATATCCTGCATCAATTATGATCTTCTGATTTTTCTTATCTCTTGGCACAACATTCTCTATGGTCTCATCTGAAGGATTATATATATCTGCCCGTGTGTTCGTGCGTCCTTTCATTGAAAATTCCGCATTGAATTTCAGTACAAACGGGGCCTTGTACTCCCGCTTTCCAATGGTAAAACTGACATAGCGTTTCCAGAAATTCATATTAAATATATCTTTATACTGTCTTCAAAGGTTTCCGCAGACAGCCTGAGTTCTGTTTCGGACTGTACACCGGACAAATCATTGACAGTCAAAGGGATCAATTTTTTTTCAGGCATATTCTCACAACATGCGTGAAAGGCATTACAGCGATAAACCAGCTTGGAGCTGATAATCGGTTTTTCATTGTCATCATATAAAATGGCGACATAGAAATCATGAACTTCGTTATACTGAATCTCAAGCGAATATAACCTGCCGTCAATATCAATCATTTTACTGACCGGTATTTCCTGTTTCTTAAATTCTATATACGTTATGTCTATCTTCTGATTCATTTGCTTCCGTATTTAAATAACTTGCTGTATTTTATCTGCATCAACAGTCTGTGTATCTGTTTTTGCCAGTCCTTTCCTACTGGTTTCCTTTACTGACTGGGGCCTGTCCATTTCAGCCTCCCGGTATTCTGCAATAATTACCTTCTGCAGGGACAGGCTTAACTCAACAGCTTCCCCCGAACCGGTGTTCCTGCTTTGCCCTATGCTTGTGATTACGCAATTGCGGACTCCTTCCCAAATGGCACCGTAGTAGGTCAGCAATGCGCCATTGTTCTGCCATTCTAATATTTTTTTAAGCCTTTCAGATATATTATCACTTATATCCAGACTGTTGCTTTCAATATCCGCCCGACTGATGCTTGTATGATTCGTAATGCTTGCGCTCAGGGTTATGGAATCAGGATTCACCTTTATATGATCCGAAATATTCTGTCCTTTTTCCACAGCATACACAGCATAGTTTGTTACAGAAGTGGATGAAGACCAGGATTCACTTTCAACCGAATCAAAATGCACTCTGATCTTGTTTTCATCTTGCAGATAGCATCTTTCGGGAATCCCCTTTAATTTTTTTATGGCTGTCAATGCATTGCTTATCATACACGGATTTTCAAACATGTTTGGCACTCCCTCTCATCCATGACAATCAACACATGAAAATGAGTTTCAGGTTTCATTCTCTTTTATGAAATCCGGAAATATTTTTTCACTGTCGCTGCTCTTTTTCAGTTCTTTGAAAGACCACCTGACCATATCCGCAATAGTTCTGCCCATATTGTCCTCCTCGGTATTTATGGATATTTTTTTTATTGTAAAGGAAACCTTTTTATTTCCAAGTGACATATCAGTCCTTTATGATGCCTGTTTCTGCTCTGAATTCGGTTTCCGCCAGTTCATTCAGTGCATCTTTGAGCTGACGGATAACAGATTCCCTGCTCTGTCCCGGCCCGGTTGTAATATTGATATTTTCAAAAACCACAGAAAATGACTGATTTGTTCCAACTTTGTCCGATGGAATCACTGTTCCGGGTGAATTTTGCATCATAAGCAGTTCCGGCCCTTTTTCACCGACAATATAATTTTTTCCGGCCTCAACACTTCCGCCTTTTTCCCTGAAACCTGCTATTTCAATATAATTGAAATCACCTGCATCCTGATATGGTACAGAAAGGTTTTGGTTCCCCAGAAATCTGATGGTGTCTGAAAAGCCTGATATAAACCTGTCCATTTCGGTATTTACAAAAAAATTGGCACGCTCATAATCACTTATCGAATGCTGCGGTTCTTCAGACAAAGTATCCGGCTGGCCGGCTGAACGTGTCTGTTTACTTTCAGAAATTCCGGACATGTCCGCAGCACCATCTCTGTTTTTTTCATTTAGGTATAAGTGATTTTTTTCAAAGCTGTCTGCTGAAGTCTGCTCCTGTGCATAACGCTTTTCATCGCTTTTCTTATGTTTGTCCGGATGATAATTTTCCTGACCCAAAACAGTTTGGGGGTTTTCATTTTCTTCTGAAATCCCTCCTGCCGGATACGCATTCCCCTGATCATATTTCAGTTGAATGCCTTTGTTTGCCGGAATGTCTTCCCGTACTGTCAAAGTCTGAGAAAATGCAATCTCTTTACCTGTTCTCTCTACAGAAGAAACAGTATCTGCGCCTTTGTTTTGGTTTTTTCGTTCCTCATAAAAAATATTTTCTGCACTCCTGACCTGAACAGGCAAATAATCAGTCGTAAAGGGATTTCTCAGACTGAATGTCCAGAAATCTGGATTATCAAACAGAATTGCACATTCAGCATAAGCAGTTTGAAATCCGATTTGTAATTCCCGGACTTTCTGTGATCCACTGGTATTGGACAACAGCATTTCCCGGTTTTGTTTTTTTAAGTCAGCAGTCAACTGTTTTTGCATCTTAACCTGTCATTGTATATTTACCGGCCTTGAAATCTGCGACAATATTTGCTTCCAGAAGCGTATCTGTATCGCAGGCACAGGCTTCGGAATAGGTCAGCACATTAAATGCAATGGGTTTCCAGAACAGCCAGTCTTTTTCAACACGCTTTTTGGCTCTGGCCAGCATCTGTAGACGGGAAGCGGAATCTGTCTTCCACATCGCCACGCCGAAGAAACCTCGGCAGGATGGCAATCCACTCTTCGAACTCCTTTGGGTGAAGATTATCAGTTGTGGGTTTGAAACTGTGGCCATCCGGAATAACAACATGCTCAAAACAGAAATCCATCATAGGCTCCAGATCAATATTACCGTTGACCGGATTTACACATCTGCTTCTGAGCTTCAGCACTTCCCGATTGCCGGGATGCTGCAGTTTATATTTTTTCTCATTTACTTCTATGTACTCAATCAGAATATCCATTGCATCCCAACAGTTGGTTATATCTGTCCGTAATCCAAATCCGCGCAGCCAAATACCCAGACCGCATTGGATTCTTCCGCACCGAATTCAGGAGCCGGTATTTTTTCAATCCAGGCTTCTGTTGCCGATGCGACAAACTTGGAACTGCCGTTTTCTATTATGGTTATCGGAAATGTGGCAGGAATTTTATCCTGCATATACAGTTTCTGATTACTGGGGGAGGTATGCTTTAAGGTTACTTCAATCGTACCGGATTTATCTGACACTCGGCTTCTTGAAACTTCACCCTTTGCGCCAACTTTTTTTTTATACCGTTCTGCCGTGGTTCGTGCAATCTTTATGAAGGTGCCATCCGCAACTCCGGTTAAAGTAAGATTGCCGATATTAATTTGCACCTCAGTCGGATCATAGGTTCTCATCTGTTTTTCTCCTTATACAGTAATTTTTCCTCTGACTTCCGCCTTGTGGACAGCACCTGCAAGCCAGTAAACAAATTCAACATTATTCAAAATACGATTCGCTCTGTCAGTGGGGCTTATATCCGACCTGGTGGGTACGGTGACAATATACATGAATTCCTTGTCATCTGACTTTTTCAAATCATCATCTGTGGTTGCCCTGGCAATAATCCCATTGTTGCCTGCCTGTTTTAATACGGTGCGAACAACACCTTCCACCTGCGCTATTCCTGTATTGTCCATAGGAATTTTATCATTGTTGATAAACAGACTGTACAAGTTTTCAGTTAATCTTGCTTTTATCCAGTCTTTTCCCTGAATAACGTCAATAAACTGTCCTGCTGTTGTTTTGCCCTCATTGACAACAGCAAGCCCCCCGATTTCGGTTATTGCCTGACAATTATTATCTCTGATCTCAGTCAGTTTTGTTGTATCGAACTGGCAGGCACTCTGTTTATTCAACACTTTCCATTTCCATGTGATGGAACCGGGCACTTTGGGAAGATTCTGCCCTGCCCAGGCGCATTCCGGGTAATCTTCAGGTTTATCATGGATGATATAAGCTTCGCGGTCACAATCTCTTTTTTCCAAAGGATCTGCGTAATCGGCGCATCCAAAGAAAAATTTTTCATTGCTGCCTGCCCAGTCTCCGGCTTCCTTCAACGAAGCCGTATCTCTTTCAGAAATGAAAATGGCATAAAACCCGTCATGTTCTTTTTTCAGCTTATCAAGCGCATTTGTAATTGAAGTACCGGAAGATCTTGTATATACAGCCACTTTTGAGGGGCATGGGGACTGACTGAACATGGCTGCTGCCATTAAGTACTCAGGATGTTGTAAGTTATATCCATCTGTTGTCATAGATGATAATTCACTGTATTCTTTATATGTATCAAGAGATGGTGGGGGGGGAGCATCACAACCCTGAATTGACTTTTCAGGATTATCATTTATATCTTTAAGACTTTTCAGCAAATGCTTGTCGCTGGGATCATTTACTACTATCTCAATGGTTGAATCTTTGCCCACTTCCTTTGATTTGATTTCTATACATCCATTACCTTCATTAGCAAATTGAACTTCAGCATCTTTTATTATCATTTTGCTGATAAGCTCTTTGAGGTCTTGGGCATCTTTTCCTATTACCTTGATTTCTTCATTTTTCCCGTTAATTTTGACATTCAGAATATATTCAGTATTATCATTGGCTAAACCTGTTTTTGTTGCTTCAGCCGCCTTTTGTTTAAAGCCCCATCTCTGATACCCTTGAGGAGTTGCGTCTAGTTTTCCAAGTATAAGGGGCAAACCAAATCCCTTCTGGGTCATCGGCTTTGCACCATCAACAATATTTACCCTGATATCCTGAATGTAGGCCATTTTTACCACCTTTCCCTTGTTTGGATTATGTCTGATGTTTTTCTATATCAATGGTATATTCCCTGTGTTCATCAATACAAGGCCCTGCTGCTTCGCTGATAGACACTTCTTCTATAATTCCAACCTCTTTTACAATTCCATCAGGCGGATGTTCAAGCAGTTTCTTTAGCGTGAAATCAAAACCGACCCTGCAAACCCCATCCATATGCTCCATTTTTTCTTCCTGGGTAATTTGAGGGGACGCAAATGATAATACCATATTTGATTCACTGAGCTTATCCCGGCCATCCTCATTCAACCACATCCACGAGTTTTGAGCGATGCTTAAAATCGTATCAAGAGAATCATCTGCAACACTCGGATTTTCTGTTTTATTATAAAAATTGAGTTGCACAACGGTTTTTGAAGCATAATAACTTTTGACTTTGAGTTTGTTATCTGTCTTGCTAAATTCCCGCTTTGTGATTCTTTGATGAGGCTGCTCAAATTCTGATCGCAAAATTTTGTACGAGCCAAAGGGGTAGTTTTTGGCTGTATTATTTTGAGTTGCAATAATTATTGTGAAATTGTTATATAATATCTGTGATCGAATATAATTCTGCAAATCATTCATGATCTCACTTATCTTCATAACTCTCACTCGTTTTTGATTTTTTCTGAACCGGCTTCCAAATTTTTTTCTGCCTGTTTCCAGAAATGAAAACAGCCGGGATCCCCTTCTCTATCGGGCAGCCCGGCTTTCTTATCAACTACCACAAGATCCGCGGCTTTCCGCCCCTGCCTCACAGCAGGTTAGGCTTTTTCCGATATCTGAATACAGAATAAACAGATACAGACTTATAATAATTAGTGACTGTCATTTAATATATGACAAATGATTTGTCAAGAATAAAATGAAAAAAATTATGAAAAATTATTTTTTTCTTAAAATAATAAAAAAAATTATAAGCATTGTCTTGCAAAATAAAAAAAATGAAAAAAATCTTGACAGAAAAAATCGGAAAATATAAAGTCTCAAAAAAAATTGGGAGATGGGAAAATGACTTTTTGCAGTTTTCAGAAAAACACAGATATGCGGAACTGGTGCTGGTGGCACAATATGAAAGGTGTGTCTCCGGTACTTTATTCCGTATAAATTTGATATAATTCGGAAAATTCAAAGGATCGCAGGCAGCGCCATAAGCCTGCGGTCCTTTTTTTGTTTGCAAAGGCCGCGGAAGATTTCCCGGCCTTTTTTATTTTGGATGATGTTTCTATATACAGATACAAGGAAAGGAAGATATATGCTGATTCAGCGGTTTCCGGACAAAGAACAGTTTCTTGATATGGCGCGGCAGTCCAATGTGATTCCGGTGTATGCAGAAATTCTGGCAGATACGGAAACACCTGTTTCCCTGCTGCGTAAATTCTACAACGGCAAAGGCCCGGCATTTCTGCTGGAAAGTGTGGAAGGGGGCGAAAGATGGGGGCGTTACAGTTTTCTCAGTGCCTCGGCCCGAACCCAGGTGCGTGTGTTCCGGCATCATGTGGAAGTGAAAAAAAACGGGGATACGCTCGAGATTGCCCATCAGGGTGATCCGCTTCCGGTTCTGCGGAATCTGATGAAGGATTTCCGGCCTGCCCCTGTGCCGGGTCTGCCAAGATTCTGGGGCGGTCTGGTCGGGTATATGACCTATGAAATGGTCTGTTTTTTTGAAAACATTCCCAACCGTCTGCCGGAGGACAAACCTATTGCGCATTTTATGATTCCGGATGAAGTGATTATCTTTGACAATATCCGCAATACCTTAATGGCTGTTGTGATTTCCTTTCCGGGAGAAGACGGGGATGCGGAAACCGCATATGTGCAGGCCGCCGAGCGTGTGGAAAGGATGCTGGGCAAAGTAAACACCTGCATGACAGAAACTCCTGCGCAGAATTCCGGTCTGCGGCTGGATTTGACACCTGTGTCTGATGATACGGCATATCCGGATATGGTGCGAAAAACAAAGGAATATATCCGGGAAGGGGATATTATTCAGGCTGTGATTTCCCAGCCTTTTTCCTGTGAATCCCCGCCGGATTTGTGGAGTCTGTACCGCGCGCAGCGGTTTATCAATCCCTCGCCCTATCTGTATTTTTTTCATCTGGGCGGAACCGCGCTGGTGGGTTCTTCCCCTGAAACCATGGTGCGGCTGGAAAACCGTGTAGCGACCCTGCGTCCCATTGCAGGAACCCGTCCCAGAGGGAAAAATGAGCAGGAAGATCGCACAATGGCAGATGAACTGCTACAGGATGAAAAAGAGCGGGCTGAGCATCTTATGCTGGTGGATCTGGGCAGAAATGATCTGGGACGTGTGGCTGAAACCGGCAGCGTGCAGGTCACGGATCTGATGGTGGTGGAGCGGTATTCCCATGTCATGCACTTGGTTTCCAATATCAACTGCGATCTCAAATCCGAATATGACGCGTGGGATCTGCTGCGTGCCACATTTCCGGCAGGAACTTTGTCCGGCGCGCCCAAAGTGCGGGCAATGGAAATCATTGATGAACTGGAAAAAACGCCCAGAGGGCCGTATGGCGGAGCAGTGGGGTATGTGTCCTTCAGCGGCAATATGGATTTGGCCATTACCATCCGCACGGCGTGCGTGGAAGACGGAAAACTGATCGTGCGCGCGGGCGCGGGCATTGTGGCAGATTCTGATCCGGAAAAAGAGCGTCAGGAAACCGTGAACAAGTCCAAAGCCATTCAGCGCGCGCTGCAACTGGTGCAGGGAAGCAGGGGATAAGGAGAAAAAAATGCTGCTGATGATTGATAATTATGATTCTTTCACATACAATCTGGTACAGTATCTGGAAGGGATGGGAACGCCGGTAAAGGTTTTCCGCAATGACAAAATCACGGTGCAGGAAATTGAGGAAATGAAACCGGACGGAATTGTGATTTCTCCGGGGCCGGGGCGGCCGGAAACTGCGGGCGTTTCTTTGGAAACCATTAAAAATTTTTCCGGCAAAATTCCCATTCTCGGCGTATGCTTAGGGCATCAGTCCATTGCCGATGCGATGGGCGGAAAAGTGGTTCATGCCAAACGTCTCATGCACGGCAAAACTTCGGTTGTCACTGCGGACGGAAAAAGGATTTTCAAAGGCATCAAAAATCCTTTTCAGGTTATGCGTTATCATTCCCTGGCTGTTTCCAGAGAGCATCTGCCGGACTGTCTGGAAATCACTGCAGAATCTGAAGATGGGGAAATTATGGGCATCCGGCATAAAGAGCATCTGACTGAAGGAATTCAGTTTCATCCGGAATCCATCATGACACCGGTGGGAAAAAGATTATTACGGAATTTTCTCAATATTTCCGTGAACCGGGATTCGGATGAGAGTTTGCAATAATGTTTTGTTTCCCACAGAGGACACAGAGATTTTTTTCTGTTTTCCTCTGTGAACTCTGTGGGAAATATGCTGATGGTAGCTTTTTCCATACTGGGAAAAGAGATGGAAATTGAAATCAGAAATGCGGTATAAAGTCATAATCCGATCTGCATTCGGTATTAAAGACCGGATTGCCGGTTTGCAATCTTTGTGAAACTTCGAGCCTTTGTGTCTTCGTGGCAAAAAAACGGCCACAAAGACACGAAGACGCAAAGACACACAAAGTCTGTAACCCTTATTTTTTTCTGAAAAGAAAGATTTATCTTATACCGATACTTAAAACATTTTGGTAATTCTGCCGGGCGGATTTTAACCGCAGAGTCACACAGAGTTTCCGCAGAGTCACACAGAGTTTTTCTGTGCGGAATTCAGATCTGAATCTGAACCTCTGCAAATGTTTCAAGTACTGTTATAATTCACATAAGGAGAATGACACATGTTTCGGGAAAACCTGCAAAAGATCGTTAAAAGACAGAATCTGGGCGAGGCTGAGATGTCGGCCATGCTTACAGATATTTTATCGGGAAATATCACAGACGCGCAGATTGGCGCGTTCATGGCAGCACTTGCCACCAAAGGAGAAACCTTTGAGGAAGTCGCGGGTGCGGCACGGGCCATGCGGCGCAAGGCTGTGCGCATTCAGACCAATGCCACAACCGTTGTGGATACCTGCGGAACCGGAGGGGACGGACTGCACACCTTCAATATTTCCACCACCACAGCGTTTGTGGTCGCGGGCTGCGGGGTCACAGTTGCCAAGCACGGAAACCGCTCGGTTTCCAGCAAATGCGGCAGCGCGGATGTGCTGGAAACTCTGGGCATCAAACTTAACACTGCTCCTGAAATTGTGGAAGAGGCTGTGCGTGAAATCGGCATAGGTTTTCTGTTTGCGCCCCTGTATCACAGTGCGATGCGTTTTGCCGCCACTGCCAGAAAAGAAGTGGGACTTCGCAGCATTTTCAATATGCTTGGGCCACTCACCAATCCCGCGGGAGCCAACTGCCAACTGCTGGGGGTTTATGCTCCTGAACTGACAGAAATGTTTGCCAATGCGCTCCGTCTGCTGGGAACAAAACGGGCATTTGTGGTTCACGGTCACGATGGACTGGATGAGATTTCCATCTGCGCTCCCACACGGATTTCCGAACTTCAGGATAATATGATTCGCACGTATGACATCAGGCCTGATCAGTTTTTCAAAAAAACAGCCGTGCCTGAAGATTTGGCTGGGGGCGATCCTGCGGAAAATGCGCTTATCACCCGAAACATTCTGGAAGGGGAAAAAGGCGCAAAACGCAATGTGGTGCTGATCAACGCGGCAGCGGCACTGGTTGCAGCAGGAAAAGCTGCTGATTTCAAAGAGGGAATTGCACAGGCTGAAGTTTCCATTGATGAGGGAAAAGCAATGGAAAAACTGCAGAGATTGATTCAATACACACAGGAAAACGGTTAAATGAGTACAGATATTCTCAGCAGAATTGTGCAAACCAAAATTGCGGAAGTTGCCGATGCCCGGAAAAAGATTTCAGAAATGAAACTGCGGAAACAGGCTGAACAGCGGAAGGAATTCCGCCCGTTTTTTCAGCGGCTGGCAAAACCGGGGCCATCCGGAGTCAATATCATTGCGGAAATCAAACGGGCCTCTCCGTCCAAAGGTCTGATTTCGCCAGATTTGAATCCGGCAATGTATGCACAAAAATATGAAAGAGGCGGAGCAGCCGCGCTGTCGGTTCTGACAGATACGCAGTATTTTCAGGGCAGTTTTGCAGATTTCAAAGCAGCGCGGCAGGCATGTCAATTGCCCATGCTGCGCAAGGATTTTCTGATTTCCCCTTATCAGATTTATGAATCAGTTTTTCTGGGAGCAGATGCCATTTTGCTGATTGTCCGTATTCTGGAGCCGGAGCAGTTAAAAGAATATCTGCAACTGGCCGGAGAACTGCATTTGGATGTGCTTACAGAAGTGCATTCTGAAAGCGAATTGGAAATTGCAGACAAAGCCGGAGCAAAACTTGTTGGGGTGAATAACCGCAATCTGAAATCCTTTGAAACTGATATTTCCCGCGCGGCAGCAATGGTTTCCCGTTTTTCAGAAAATCAGGTGCCTGTGGCAGAAAGCGGTATTCATACCAGAGAGGATATTGTCATGCTGCAAAAAGCAGGAATTTTCAATTTTCTTATCGGTGAAAGCCTTGTGCGTTCCCCTGATCCGCAGACATTTCTGAAAACATTAATGGGAGTGCAAAAATGAATCAGAAACATAAACCCCAGGTAAAAATCTGCGGACTGACAGATGTGCA
>CAZHPS010000008.1:0-1843 GCA_964534335.1 uncultured Desulfobacterales bacterium | reverse complement strand
AAATGAATCAGAAACATAAACCCCAGGTAAAAATCTGCGGACTGACAGATGTGCATCAGGCTGTGCAGTGTGCAGAAATGGGAGCAGACGCGATTGGCTGTGTGTTTTTTCACCGAAGTCCCCGGAATCTCAGTGCTGAACAGGCAAAGGAAATCTGCTCTGCGCTGCCTTCGCATATCGCGACCATCGGCGTTTTTGTGGATGAGCCTTTTTCCTTTGTCATGGAAAAAGTTAAATACTGCGGACTTAAAGGCGTTCAACTGCATGGGCAGGAATCGCCGGAAATGGTGGAACGTCTCAAATCTGAGGGACTGATTGTCATCAAAGGACTGTTTGTCAGCCGCAAACCCGGTCTGGATCAGGCATCTCAATACAATCCCACCGCGTTTCTGGTGGAATGTGGAAAAGGCATTCTGCCGGGCGGAAATGCCAAAACATGGAACTGGAGTCAGGCGCGGGAATTCGGAGAAACATATCCACTGGTACTCGCGGGCGGACTTTCCGCAGACAATATCATTCAGGCAGTGGCAGACAGCCAGCCGGATGCGGTGGATCTGAGTTCCGCTCTGGAATCCTCACCGGGTCAGAAGGATCTGGAAAAAGTCAGAATTTTTATGCAAAATTTTTCCCAATGCACAGTGCATCGGGAAACAAGGAGAATTTTCACATGACAATGCAGAATACAGTGTCAACTTCTTATCCGGATGCCAAAGGACATTTCGGCCCCTATGGCGGACGCTATGTGGGAGAAACCCTCATGCCCGCGCTGCTGGAACTGGAGCAGGCCTATCATCAGTATGTGCCGGATACCAAATTTCAGCAGGAACTGGGCGATCTGCTGAAATACTATACAGGCCGTCCCACGCCTTTGTTTTATGCCAGACGCCTGAGCGCATATCTGAACGGCGCGGCTGTGTATCTCAAACGGGAAGATCTGACCCATACCGGCGCGCACAAAATCAACAATACGCTTGGGCAGGCATTGTTAGCCAAATATATGGGGAAGAAAAAGGTGATTGCCGAAACCGGCGCGGGTCAGCATGGCGTTGCCACTGCAACAGTAGCGGCTCTGTTTGGCATGGAATGCAAAGTTTTCATGGGAACTGAGGATGTACGGCGTCAGGCTCCCAATGTACGGCGCATGGAACTGCTGGGAGCAGAAGTGGTTCCGGTCGCGTCCGGAACAGGCACATTGAAAGATGCCATGAATGAGGCATTGCGCTACTGGGTGGGAGCAGTGCAGGACACTTTTTATATTATCGGTTCAGTGGCAGGGCCGCATCCCTATCCGGCTATGGTTCGGGATTTTCAGAAAATCATTGGTGAGGAATGCCGAATCCAGATCATGGAAATGGCAGGAAGAATGCCGGATATGCTCATCGCGTGCGTAGGCGGGGGCAGCAATGCAATGGGACTGTTTTATCCTTTCCGCAATGACAAAGAGATTGAAATGGTGGGTGTGGAAGCAGCAGGAAAAGGCATTGCCAGTGGCAAACACGCGGCTACTCTGGGAGAAGGAAAAGTGGGCGTACTGCACGGCTCCAAATCCTATGTTTTGCAGGATAAAGACGGCCAGATCACAGAAGCCCATTCCATTTCCGCAGGGCTGGATTACCCTGGAGTGGGGCCGGAGCATTCTCTTTTCAAAGATACAGGCCGGGTCAGGTATGAATCCATCACAGATGATCAGGCCATGAACGCATTCAACACCCTTTGTTTACAGGAAGGAATCATTCCCGCGCTGGAAAGCTCCCATGCCGTAGCACAGGCCATGATTGAAGCCCCGAAAATGGGCAAAGACAAAATCATCATTGTCAATCTTTCCGGCAGAGGCGACAAGGAT
>CAZHPS010000007.1:3619-35938 GCA_964534335.1 uncultured Desulfobacterales bacterium | reverse complement strand
ATCAGTCCTTATGAGATTGTCTGATTTGGTATATTTTTTTTAATAAATAGCCTAAATTCCTTACTGACTGTCATTTCTGATTCCGAGCTTTTTTATTTTGTAGCGCAGCACCCGTTCACTCAGTCCCAGAGAATCCGCTGCCCTTGTCTGAATCCATTCATGCTTTTCCAAAGCAGAAACAATCAGTTCCCGCTCCAAAGCTTCCAGCCTTTGAGACAGGGTTCCCTGCTGACTGACCTGCTGAAAACGGATTTCCGGAGGCAGATCCGCAGGCCGGATAATGCTGCCCCGCGTCAGGGTCACTGCTCGCTGGATAATGTGTTCCAGTTCCCGGACATTGCCGGGGAAAGTGTATTTCAGCAGAACGGACATGGCATCAGGATCAAACTGCACAGGCCGGAGACTGTAACGGGCAAGAAAAAAGTCCACCAGTTCAGGAATATCCTCTTTGCGTTCCCGCAGGGGAGGAATTTCAATGTCAAAAACATTCAGGCGGTAAAACAGATCCTCCCGGAATCTGCCCTGTGCAGCCAGTGCTTTCAGGTCACGGTTGGTGGCTGCCACAATCCTGACATCATGGCAAATTTCTTTTTCACCGCCCACCCGGCAGATGCGTTTTTCCTGTAGAGCGCGCAGCAGTTTGGGCTGCAGACTCAGGGGCATTTCCCCGATTTCATCCAAAAACAGGGTTCCTTTGTCCGCAAGTTCAAACCGTCCCCGCCGGATGCCGGAAGCACCGGTGAACGCTCCTTTTTCATGACCAAACAGTTCGGATTCAAAGAGATTTTCAGGAATCGCGCCGCAGTTGACTTCAGTAAATGGGCCGTCACTGACCGCGCTCAGCAGATGAACCAGCCGGGCAATGAGTTCCTTGCCGGTTCCGGTCTCGCCCCGGATCAGCACATTCCAGGGTGTTGCCGCGACCCGGCGCACGAGAGACAGGAGATTTTTCATGGCAGCCCCCTGACCCGCAATTTTCAGGGGAAGTTCTTTCTGATCCAGCGTTTCTGCCACTTCAGCAGCTTCTTCCTCAATCATGATGCGCTGTTCAATCCGCTGAATCTTGTCCAGCAGATGCAGCAGATCCACAGGTTTTTCCAGAAAATCCTCTGCTCCCAGTTTCATTATCTCCACCGCGGTGCTGACAGTACCATAGGCTGTAATCATAATGGCATGGATCAGTGGATTGATTTTTTTCATCCGGGCAAGAACCTCGTCTCCGTTCATGTCCGGCATACGGTGATCCAGAAGAAGCAGTTGAAAGGGATGCTCTGCAAACACGCGCAGGGCTTCCTCTCCGTTTGCCGCAGTATGCACGGTATATCCCTTTTTCTGCAAAAAACCCCGCAGCAGTTCCCTTTGCATTTTTTCATCATCGGCTATCAGAATGTTCATTGGGCAATTTTCCCGTTTGCATGCTTATATGCCATTACTTGAACAGCCACGAATAACACGAATATGCACGAATGCACAAACCATAATTCGTGTCATTCGTGCAATTCGTGGCAAATCTTCTGAGTAATGGTATTATGTGATTCGGAATGTTTTTATTTGCTCTGAAAAATCATACAGCATATTCAAATATCAGACGGTTTGAAAATATTCAGCCATGTGATATGGTAAAAAATTCATATTCAATTTCCCTGTTTTCAGCAATATGTTTCATTATGTGCCGGGGTAACTCAACGGTTCCCCATGTTTCTTCCACAGCTTTTACTGACTGACAAACCGGATTTTCATCCTTGTTCTCTTTTTTTCATAAAAATAAAGCAAAATCAATCAGTTGCTGTTGTTTGGATCCAGGAAGCAAATTGAAAATTGACAGCAAACCGCTTTGACCAACTGTATGGGTATTCATGTTATACTCCTTTAAAACAGACAGTTATACTGTGAACATCTGCTGTTCAGATGTGTTGAAACAATAAAATTCCCTGTTTGATTGCGTTGAAACCAAAAATTTTCCAAAGGAGTGCAAAAATTGCTTTTTTGCGCCCGGAACTGAACTGCACATTACCCCAAATCTGTTTCTTTTTGCAAGATAAAATCGAATACAAAGAAATACGGAACAGTTCCTGCTCCCCTTCAGTATTTTTTATTTCTCGCTGACAGGAAGAAAAACCTTTATCCGCAATACTCCGGATTCCGGCACTTCCAGTTCGATTCGGCCTTTGTGTGCGCGGACAATTTTATCCACAATGGAAAGTCCCAGACCGGTTCCCCTTGTTTTTGTGGTGAAACAGGGTTCCAGAATTTGCTCCGGACAACTGGGATCCAAAGTGAAACCGCTGTTTTCCGCAGACAGGACAGCATAAGGCTCTTCCCGGTTTACGGCAATGCGGAGAAAACCGCCATTGGGCTGTGCCTCAACCGCATTACGGATGAGATTTTCCAGAATCTGCTCCAGCATACGGGGATCTGCTGCAATTTTTTGATCCCCGGAACAGTCAACCTCTGTTTTTATGCCCTGTTCTGCACATTTCTGCCGGTAAAGTCCCAGAATGCGGCTGATCAGCGGACTGATCAGAACCGTTTCCGTTTGGGGCGCGGGAGGATCAGCATATCTCCGAATATCCGAAACAATGCCATTGGTGCGAGCGACCGCGTGCAGCATATCCGCTACAAGAACCCGGTATTCTTCCGGCAGATCTTCTGCTTCTATCTGAATGCGCTGCAGTCCCATGCTGATGGCATTGAGGGGATTGCGGATTTCATGGGCAATGGATGCCGCAGCCCGTCCCAGAGACGCGTCCTCCCGCTCTTTTGCCATTTCACGCTCAACCTCCCGAATCCGGTTAAGATAAAGGGTCTGGGAGCGATGAAACAGCCAGGAAAAAAACAGACCCATAAAAGCCAGAATCGCGCTGAAGAAAAAAAATTCATTGCGCATCTGATCATATCTGTCCAGAAAATGGCGGGTGTCCATTCCCAGAACCAGCACTTCGGAGCCAAAGGGCATACGGGTTTCCGCAACCTGCATTCCCTGATGTTCTTTGAGAAAAACGCGGGGTGTGTCCGGTGTTCCCTCAGCATTTTCTCCGGGATTTTCAAGCCGCAGATACTGTATGTCCGGCAGAACAGAAAGAGTTTCCAGCAGCCGGGGCAGTCCGATCTGTTCGTGCAGGGTTTCAATATGCGCGGCGGCAAGTCCCACAATCACGCATCCGTGATTTTCCTGGGGCCATACCATGAGAAAAAGATGGGATTCAGGCAGATGATAAAGAATACGGGGCCGGGAAAGACAGGAAATATCCTCAGATCCAATCCAGCCCGGGGGGCCTTCTGTGATTTCCCCTTTTTCCCGGATGATCCGAATTCCGGACAGCCCGGATTCTGCTGCAAATGCAGAGAGTTCGGAAGATGAAAAGGCTTCTATGGTATCCAGATAATCCACAAACCGCGCGGTATTGCCCAGAAATATGCCGATGATTTTTTCAACGGTTTCCTGTGACAGAAGCGCGGATCGTGCATTGCGTTCAATCACAGAGGTCAGCATACGGGAGTTTTCAAGGGAATGGCTGAGAAACACCTGCCGCAGTTGATGTTCCTGCCAGAAAAAATAGGCCAGCACAATCATAATCAGGAGTCCGAAAAGAATCAGGCTGCCTTTCCATGCGGGCATAAGCCGGAAAAATGCCCGGTGCTGAGAAAAAATACTGTGCAAATCTCTCATCTGTGTCCTGAACCGCCCCTTCCCTGTCCTTTTCCCCGGCCCAGACGGGATCGCACGCCGGTGGGATCATGCCCGTGTCCCTGAGAGGAATTTCCTCTGACAGCAACAGCCTGAAATATTACGGAACTTCCCTTTGCATAACTGCCCCATACCCGGACAGTTTTTCCAATGCTGAGGCAGCATGGCGCATTTTCCGGATCAAAATGCACAGTGATCTGCCCTTTTTCCTGTCCCGTATCAGAGGAAGATTCAGTAACCTTCAGGATTATCTCTCCTTTGTCCAAGTCAAGAGATTCAACAGTTCCCAGAACAGCATCTTCAGCCAGTGCAGTTACAGCACAGGGAAATAAGCATAAGGCAGTTATTATCAGAATGAAAAGCCAATTCCGCATTGCATCACCTGCTGACGGTAATCTTCGTTTTCATCAGAAGAATCATTGTGCGTCCATTGTGCCTGAACACGGAATTCAAATTTTCCGACAAAGCGGCTGACACGGACGGCAGCATGAAAAACATCGTCTTTCCGCTCTTCATTGCGCCTATCCTTTTCATAAGTGAAATGCCGGGCTGATCCCAGAACAGAAATTTCCCAGAATTTGGCAGGATTCCATGCCAGAGACACGGACAGGGCATTTTCTTTGTAAGACTCGGTATCCGCAGAGGATTTGTTCCGGATATATTCCCCAAGAATTTCCGCCTCAAGTTCGGGACTGAAATAAAATGTGCTGTGAATACCGGTTGTCTGCATTCTGTCATCACGGGTTTGGCTTTCTGACAGGCCGTTACAATTGTGTCCGGAATTCATGCCTTTTCCCCCGGTATTTTCAGATTGTTGCAGGAGGTTTGACCGGCAAGGGTCCGCAGAATTGCGGTAATCTGCCCATGACCAGGTCTGCCGGATGCCCAGCGTAAGATACGGATTTGCCAGCCAGTCTGCAAACGCGCCTGCTGTAAGTTCATCCCGCTCATCTTCTTCCAAAAGATCATCCCGAAAAAACAGAACATCAGACAGGATACCGGGAATAATCCGGCCTTCATACAAAGGCCATGTCAGTTCTGCTCCGGCCTGCAGCCGGTAATTGTCCCCAGTGCTGAAATAATCCTGATACGCGGCTTCCGCAGTCAGGTTTCCGTCTGTGGCCGCAGATTCGGAAAAAAGCGGCTGCACCAGTTTCATTCCATAAACACAGAAAGCAGAACCTTCCGCATCCGGAGTCTTGAGAACATTGTCATTGTACCCGTTGCTGAATTCAAGAGAGGTATCCAGCGCAGATGCCCGTTTCACAGGCACAAGGCAGACAAACACTGTCAGAATGAGGAGGATGAATTTCATATGCGGAAATATCAGAAAAATCTCATTTTTATTCTGTAAAGGGTAGTTTGCTGTTGCCGGATATTCTGAACAGTTGTCATACGGCGGTTGGGAAAAGGAGTCAAGATCAAACAATGCGGGAGGTACTTTTTCATCAAATCCTGGAGAATTGCTTTCCCACAGAGGACAAACAGGTTTTCTGATTTTCTCTGTGTCCGCTGTGTCTTTTTCTCTGTGTTCTCTGTGGGAAATTTTTCCGTCCGCACAAATACCGGAGAATTTTGTTTTCACACAGAGGACACAGAGATTCTTCTCTCTTTTCTATTCTGCTGTTACAGGGGCAGGCACTGGTGCAAAGGGACAATTTCCCCTGTTTCCCCTCGCTCCCATTCCGCGCCAGAGAGGTGCGCCTGTATCTGCATCCCGCAAAGCAACGGTTTCTTCACCGATTACCGCACTTACCGCTATTGTTTTCACAGAACCGTCACTGAAGGTGACATTGTAGGCACTGACACTGATGTTATCTCCCACAGCCGGATAGGTGACATCAAGCTGCTCCCAGTACCATACCGGCCCAAGTCCATAAACTGTCACAGTTTCAGTGCCGGTGTCAATCTGAACACCCTGTCTGTAATTCTGGATTTCAGACACAGTTCCGCTGACAGTCACAGCTTCTCCGTCAAAAATATTTGCAGCAGGGCAGGTTCCGTCTGCCAAAGCCTGACATCCCGGATTTGTGCCTGCATTGGTGCTGACATTCATGCTGTTTCCCATGCCATGACCTGATCCGCGTTTTGCAAAACTCTGTCCGTATATTCCCAGACTCATTACCATTGCCAGTGACGCAATTACCATGCTTTTCATGAATTTCATTTTAATTCTCCTTTTATCCGTGGGTTATTCCCCTTTTAACAGGGGATTTTTGTCATTATGTGTTGCGCAACAGGAATCAGGAATTGATGCATGTGCCGCTTTTTGATCCCCGTCCGGTTCCGTCTTTGGGGCCTGAACCGCCATTGCCTGTGCCATCTCCGGGGCCGTGTCCTCCACCATTTCCACCGCCATTACCACCACCGCCACCTTTTACCATCATGCAGGGATGATCGATCATATCCGCATCAGGAAAAAGACAGTCCCCGTTTTTCAGTCCTCTGCCGGTTCCGTCTTTGGGGCCTGAGCCGCCGCTGCCAGTGCCATCTCCGGGGCCATGACCGTTACCTGCATACAGCATGGTTTTATTCTCCATATTCTTTCCCATCCCGCTGTCCCCACTCCAGGCCGGAAAAACCGTTACCGCACAAATGACTGCCGCGCATCCGACTGCAAAAATAAATCTGCCCATTTTTTTCTCCTTCTGATTTTATGCTGTTTGAAGTTTTGCAGCAGGTTTATCTTCCCTGCTGACTCACAATCCTGACATAGCTATATCAAGAATCGTGCCAGAGTGTGCATATCAGCAATATCAGACAGTTATTTTTTTTGATGCGGTATGACTTCGACAATTCCTGTTTTGCTTCGACAATAATGTCGAACATTCTCTTCATTCTGTTTCTGTCCGTTTTTGCCCTGCCTTTTGAACCGCTGATTTTTCCCCGGCAAGTCCGTGCTCCGCGTTCATCCGCTGTTCAGACAATCACGCCCGTCACAGAAATCACAGTTTAGATAATTTTTATAACATATCCATGTTTCAGCCATCCTTTTGAAATTTTAAGAATTTTGAAAATCTGTATTTTTTAAAAAAGAGGCAACTGCCCCGGCAACTGCTTTACGGCTGTCAACAAATCGCTCATCCGCAAAACCGGGTTTCCATTTCAATGTGGAAAGTTCATCTGACACCACCAGAATGGCAGTGACCGGAATATTGCGGAATTTCCCCACAGTGAAAAGAGCGGAAAGTTCCATTTCCACAGCCAGCACGTTTCTGGATTGGAAATATTCTATTTTTTCATAGGTTTCCCTATAGACTGCATCGGTTGTCCAGATCAGGCCTTCGTGAAAATTCAGTTGATGACTGAGAAGCATTTCTTTGATTTTTGAGGAAAATTCTTCCGAAGGCCGGGCAATTCCGTTGGTGCATCCGCCATAATGCAGAGAAGTGCCTTCATCAATGATGGCTCCGGTTGGCACAATGATGTCGCCGGTTTCCGCATCCGGAGAAATGGAACCGCACCAGCCGAAAAAAAGAATTTCTTTTGCACCAAAGGCAATCAGCGGCTCCATGAGCATCACGGCATAAGGGGAACTGATTGCCGGGCCGGTCAAAGAATAATACGGGTGAGGGGAATCCTGGGCATAAATCCGGCTCATGGCAAGTCCTGCTGTATCCTTTGCCGGAAGATGCTCCCGGAGCAATCGAATATCTTTATCACTGCTGACCATCACGGCAAAAGGGCCAAGATTCGGAGATTTCCGGCCTTTTACCGGGTTGATGACTGTGTTTTGATTTTTTTCGTTCATTTTTTTCGTTCATAAAAATTTGGGTAGTATGGGTATGAGGAAAAATAGCCTCCGTCCGGTATTGGAAATCATGGATGAAATGAGGGTAAATTTTTTTCATGTTTGATTTCATTCATCATTTACATCTCCAATCCCCAAAAGATGATAATAATCTGTCCGCCCCAGCTCGCCTGAAATGATTTTTTTGAGTTGAACAGGTGTGATTCTCATTTGTCGGGCTATCAATGAAAGAAGGCTGTCACTGATTTCCCTCACTCCATGAGATATCAATGTTCTTGCAACCTGCTTTTCACCAATTCTGAGAACATAGATCTGATGCCTTCCCATACGGCGTTCAAATCCCAGAATATTAACGAGTATGTGATCCAGTATTCGGACAGAAACAGGCATTAGAGCATACCTTCCACTTTGTCAAAAACCCGGCGCAGTATGTCCAACTGATGTTTCAGTTCCGCATCAAGTTCATTGGCATCCTTTTCCAGATTTTCATAATATTCAATCACAACAGAGCGGTAATCATCCATAGCTTCTCTGGGTGTTTTTCCCATGCCATACAAAGGAATACATTCATCTGCAAGCAAAAAGAAATTATCCTCTGTTTTGCCAATGGATGGGCATAAAATACCGGCAATGGACGCATCCAAAGATTCAAAATAAGTCTGAATATTTTTTTCAATGTATTTCTGCTTTTTTACAGGTAAAACAGAAAACATATCCATCAAAGAGTATGTTACAGCGGCTTCCATTAACACCTCCGGCACAAAAAGATTTCCTTTACAGATTTTATACCGATTCGCCATTGACCTGATACTGTCCCGGACTGATCCGGAGGAGTGCAAAAATTAAGCGGAGCGGTTTTTTGCACACGCAAGCGGAACGGCAAACCTGACAATATTGTATCAAATCAATGGCGAATTGGTATTAAACCATTATTAATCAACAGCAACCATAATGCTGAAAAATTTAATATAAAATTAAAAGTAGCATAAGCTTCCAGCTTGTGCGGTGGCGGCATGAACAAGCTGGAAGCATGTTCTACCTTACGGACAAAGTAGCATAAGCTTCCAGCTTGTGCGGCGGCGGCATGAACAAGCTGGAAGCATGTTCTACCTTACGGGCAAATTAGCATAAGCTTCCAGCTTGTGCGGCGGCATGAACAAGCTGGAAGCATGTTCTACCTTCTTATTTTACAATATCAGGCTGGTGATGAAAGACTTGCGAGTTCTTCCTTGACCTCATCAATGATGTCATAAAACCACAGCAGGTCTTCCATTGTGAGACGGCCTGCCTTGCGCTGGGATTCGCCTCCGTCTTTTTTTACCACAACTCTGGGGCCGATCTGCACTTTGGGTTCTCCGTTGCCATACTGATTGATGGTCACAAGAAGCCCGGTTTCTTCACACTGCCACTTTTTCAGAACTTTGTCCATTGAAGGATCGAAAGGCATATTGTTTTCTCCTAATGTTGAATGGTTAATGCTTAATGATTACTGCATCAGGATAACTACAAGGATTTCTTTTAAGCAAGGATTTAAAACCAACCATATAAAACCGTATGGATTTTTTAAGCAGGGATTTAAAGCCAGCCATACCAAATTGCAGGGATTATTTTAAGCAGGGATTTCGGGACTGAAAAAATCCTTTCTTAGACTTAATCCTTGTAGTTATATAAAATTACGTGGAAATTTTGGAAAAATCTGCAAACATGCCAAACATGTCCGCAATCTGTTTGAGCAGGGCCAGACGGTTGTTCCGCAGTTTCTCATCTTCGGCCATGACCATTACGCCGTCAAAAAACGCATCCACATCCATTTTCAGTGAGGCAATATCCAGCAAAGCCTGTGCGAAATTCCCTTTTGCCAGATTCTCTGCCACTTTCCCTTTTACATCTGCAAAAGCAGCGTACAAACCGGATTCAGACGCGTGTTCAAAGAGATTTTCCGCCACAGTTCCGGGAATGACACCGGTATCACTTTTGCGGATAATGTTCACCACACGCTTGAAGGCCACTGCCAAAGGCTCAAAATCCGGCTGTGCCTTGAGTTTTTCCAGCGCGCTGACCCGTTCCCATACATGGGGAACATGGTCAATGGACACATCAGCCGCGGCTGCAATCACATCTTTGGAATATCCCTCATCTTCCAGAATGTGGGAAATCCGGTTTTTCAGGAAATCATACACCTCTGCTGCTGTTTCCTTCTGATTTCTGTCGCTTTTTTCCGCAAACAGGGACAGGCTTTTTTCAATCAGACTTTTCAGTGAAAAGGAAAATCCCATTTTCCGCATGATTTGCAGAATGCCGATGCCCTGACGCCGCAAAGCATAGGGATCCGCGCCGCCTGTGGGAATGAGTCCCACACTGAAACATCCGCAGATGGAATCCATTTTGTCTGCAATGGCAACCACCGCGCCGGTTACGGTTTCCGGCAAAGGCCCTCCGGAATACGTGGGACGGTAATGCTCTTCAATGGCTGCTGCCACTTCCGGATTTTCCCCTGCGCGTTCTGCATAAATGCGTCCCATCACGCCCTGCAGTTTGGTGAATTCCACCACCACCTGACTGACCAGATCAGCCTTGCACAGATATGCTGCGCGGGATGCCTTTGTTTTCAGATCAGTGCCGGGTGAAACGGATTCTCCCAGAAATTCAGCAATTTTCTGCACACGGACAATCTTTTCATGCACAGAACCCAGTTTGGCCTGAAACAGCACCTTTTTCAGCTTTTCCACCCAGTTTTCCATCGGGGTTTTCACATCCCCGCGGAAAAAGAATTTGGCATCCGAAAGCCGTGCGCGCAGAACCCGTTCATGTCCGGTTGCAACGAGTTTCATATCTTTGGCACGCGTGTTGTTTGCCACCACAAAGCAGGGCATGAGTTTTCCGGTTTTGTCCGCGACAGCAAAATATTTCTGATGTTCGCGCATGGCTGTAATCAGCACTTTGTCCGGCACTTCCAGAAAATCTTTGTCAAAATTCCCCACCGCGACAGCCGGATATTCCAGCAGATTTTTGACTGTATCCGTGAGTTCCTCATCCGGCAGAATGCTTCCGCCTGCATCTGCTGCTGCTTTTGCCACTTCTGCCGCGACCATTTTCCGGCGTTCTGCCAAATCTGCAATCACATAAGCGGGTCTGAGCGCATCAGCATATTCATCAGGAGAAGCAATCCGTATGGATTCCGGGTGCATGAAACGGTGTCCGTAAGTGAGATTGCCGCTTTGGATATTGCCGTAAGTAAAGGGGATCACTTCAGAACCGAGCAGAGACAGCAGCCATTTCAAAGGCCGGGTATAGGTGACGGTCAGTTCTCCCCATTTCATGGTTTTAGGAAAGGAAATGCTGCCGATGATGCCGGGCATTGCTTCGCTGAAGACTTTTACAGTTTCAAAAGTAGGTTCGCTTTTTTCCGCGCAGAGATACCGTCCTTTGCCTGTGTCTTTTATGCGGATTTCACTGACAGGAATGCCGATTTTTTCCGCAAATTTCACAGCCGCGACTGTGGGTTTTCCTGCCGCGTCAAAACCTGCTTTTTCCGGGGGGCCGGTCACTTCGCTCACAAGAGACTTTTGCTGATCCGCGACATCCGAAACCAGAAGAGCCAGTCTCCGGGGGGTTCCGAAAATTCGGTGGGAACCGTGTGCAATGCGGGCATCATCCAATTTTTTCAGTACAAGGGCAGCAAAGGAGTCCAGCGCAGGTTCAATATAACCTGCCGGGATTTCCTCAGATCCGATTTCAATGAGTAAACTGTTCATACCTGCTCCTTTTTCAAAAGGGGAAAGCCCATTTCTTCCCGCTGTCTGACATACGCGGCTGCGCAGGCTCTGGCCAGATTGCGGATGCGCGCTATATATCCTGTTCTTTCCGTAACACTGATGGCTCCCCGTGCATCCAGCAGGTTAAAGGTGTGGGAACATTTCAGACAGTATTCATAAGCCGGAAGCACCAGATTTTTCTCCATAACCCTTTTTGCCTCAGCCTCATATCTGCCAAAGAGTTCCAGCAGCATATTCACATCCGCAACCTCAAAATTGTAGGTTGACTGCTCCACTTCCTGCTGATGGTGAACATGGCCGTAGGTCACATGATCATTCCATTTGAGATCATAAACACTGTTCACGCCCTGCAGATACATGGCAATACGCTCCAGTCCGTAGGTCAGTTCAACGGAAATGGGATGCAGTTCCATGCTGCCGCACAACTGAAAATAAGTGAACTGAGTGATTTCCATGCCATCAAGCCAGACTTCCCAGCCCAGACCTGCCGCGCCCAAAGTCGGGGATTCCCAGTCATCTTCCACAAAGCGAATGTCATGATCGAGCGGGTTTATTCCCAGTTCTTTGAGGCTTTCCAGATAAAGTCCCTGCACATCCGAAGGCGATGGTTTGAGAATCACCTGATACTGGTAATAATGCTGCAGCCGGTTGGGATTTTCACCGTAACGTCCGTCAGTGGGACGCCGGGACGGCTGCACATAGGCCACATTCCACGGCTCCGGCCCAAGTGAGCGCAGCAGGGTTGTGGGGTGAAAAGTTCCGGCCCCCACTTCCATGTCATAGGGCTGATCCAAAACACATCCCTTTTTGGCCCAGAAATGGTTCAGCGAAAGAATAATTTCCTGAAAATTCATTTTTTCTTTTCCTTATTGGGAGTTATTCAGTTGTTTAAAAAAGTAATCCCCAAAAACCCTAAGGGTTTGGGATTTGTCAGATCAACTGCTTAACTCCTGCTTATATCATCGGCAAAAGTAATCCGTCTGCGTCAATGCGCACATCCAGCAGACAGGCTTCCTGTCTTTCAGACAGAATCTTTTTCCATATTTCTCTGAGAGTGTCAATATTTCCGATTTCTCCCAATGCCCATATGCAGCCGCCGCCGCCCGCGCCGCAGAATCTCGCGCCGCAACTGTTGCTTACAGCAGCATCACTGAGTTTTATACCCAGATCATCCAGAACATCCGGTGTCATTTCCCTGCGAATTCCGGTTTCCCGGTTCATAGCCCAGGCCGCGCCAATCCAGTCCTGCTTTGCCAGAGCATCAGAAAATTCCCGTGTGCAGGAGATAATCTCTGCCCAGCGGCTCCGGTTCTGACCGGAAATAAACTGTTTCACCCACTGCTGATTGATATTGGCAGATACATGGGGAACCCCGCAGTAGGCCAGTAAAAGACGTTTTTCCAGTTCCGCGTACTGATTCTTTTTCAGCACATTTTCCTTTTCAAATATGCCTTCTTTCACCCGGCCATACCATTGCCACAGATTCACCCCGCCATAGGCCGCTGCCAACTGATCCTGCAGACCGCATGGCACACCCGCGACACTCTCTTCTATGGCATGGGCCAGCATAGCGATTTCCCTGCGGTACAGGGGCCGGTAAACCCCGATTCGGTCAAACAGACTGGAAAAAGCTCCCATCAAAGCCACTGCTGCAACAGAGGAACCGCCCAGCGCGCTGCGGGGCGGAGATGCGGATTCAATTTCAATCTGAATCCCGCTGGCATGGAAATACGCGGCAAGGGCAAAGATCAGTCCCAGAGGATGATCAAAAGGAGCCTCATCTGACTGAAATTCCGCAGGTTCAAATCCTCTGGACGTGACACGTATTCTGCCTTTTTCAAAAGCAAGCAGCCGCACACTTGTCCGCATTCCCAATGCAATGTTGAAGGTGCAGGGATGCAGATGTCGAAGCGGATAATAAAAGGTGCTGATGTCCAGAGTTCCGCCCATGTCAATGCGGCACGGCGCAGAAGCCTCCACTGATTTTGATTCCAGAATTTCTTTTATACTGTCATACATTTGTCTGATCCTTAATTTTTTCCGTAAGCTCCCGTAAGGGAAACAAATTTCTTTTTTCCCCTTATATGGTACCGCACTGTAACGGAAAAACAGGGGGTTTACCCTTGTCATAATACCGGATGGTTATGAAACAGCATCAATGCCATTAAATTTTGCTGCTGGAATTTTTCATACTGATAAAACCATGTTATACTGATCCTGTTTTTTTGTCAATACACCATTGCCGGAGGAGCAGGAAGATGATTGCGGAAAAATACAGCAGCGGCAGTGAAAATATCCGCAGAAACGGATGGACACAGACAGGTCATCAATGGATTCACTACAGAAACTGGAATGTTTGCAGCATGATATTATACTGATCCAATTTTGGTTTTCTTTGGCACGGAAATTGCGTATGCGCCAAAACAGTTTTTTTCAGCCCTTCTGCGGGGTTTTTCAGGCCCAAAACGGATGATTTTTCATTTTCAGCCCGTCAGGCAAAAATCATGCCAGATAAAACCAAAATTGTTTCAGTATAGAAACTGAAGAACGCTATATTCATCCTGGTTCATCTCTGAGATATGCACCAGAGTTTCAGGTTCTTTTCAAAGCATTCATCCGAATGGGCAATAACGGATTTCTCCAGCATGCGGAATCTGTGAATCAGCATTTCCGCAAACGGCGTAAGCTGCGATCCCCCGCCCGAAGCCCCGCCTGCATTGCGTATCAGCATGGTTTCTCCCAGCCTTTCCTCTGTGGCTTTGATCCTGTTCCATATGGCTTTGTATCCCATGCCAAGTTCTTTGGCTGCCGCATGGATGGATCCGAGGCGTTCAATGGCCTCAAAGATTTTCATGCGTCCCGGCCCGAAAACCACTTCCCCGGATTCATCCTCAATCCATATTTTTGAGCGGATGCAAAAGGATTTTGACATATCTCTTTTTTCTGCCTCCCCAATCCCCAATTCCCAGTCCCTAAACCATGCTCTGAAAATTATCACGCCCTGTTTTTTCCTGCAAGCAGAAAACATGTATTTTTCCATTTTTCGTTATATCAATGTTGACATAACGGAAGCATTTGTGGTATCAGATGATTTCTTTATCAGAAAAATACAAACCCGAAAGGACAATCCGTAACGCCAAATGACAAATCCCTCTTCCCTTCACCGGACAGATTCCCATGCACATGAATTCTGGTGCCGCAACCACGCGGGACAGGAATTCACCTTTGGGGAATATCTTGATTTTATAAAATCTTTTCATGGTCATGCCGCGCCCGGACTGATTATTGGCGGAAAAATGGTGGATACGGCTCTGGCATATATCCCCCCGGACACGCTTTTTGACGCGATCTGTGAAACCACCAACTGTCTGCCGGATGCCATACAACTGCTCACACCCTGCACAGCAGGCAACAACTGGATGAAAATCATTCATCTGGGACGTTTTGCCCTGAGTCTGTATGACAAATATAAAGGATCAGGGGTTCGGATTTTTCTCGACCCGGAAAAACTCAAAGAATATAAGGAAATATACAACTGGTTTTTTAAACTGTGTCCCAAGTCTGAACAGGATTCTGCGGCTCTGCGCCGGGAAATTCAGGAGGCAGGGGACAGCATCCTCACTGCCCGGAAGATTCAGGTGCGTCCCCAGTTTATGGAAAAACATCATCTGGGCGAAAATGCGGTCTGCCCACTGTGTCAGGAAGCTTATCCGGCAAAGCATGGAGCGATTTGCCGGGGATGCCAGGGAGATGCGCCCTATTTCAGTCCCGATGATATGCAGACAAAGGAAGTCCTGCCGCTGCTGCGAACCATTCCTCTGGATCAGGCCAAAGGCGAAAAAATTCTGCATGATATGACGCAGATCATTCCGGGACAGTCCAAAGGGCCCGCGTTCCGCAAAGGTCAGGTTATCGGAGATACGGATCTCTGCCGTCTGCAGCAGATGGGCCGGGCGCATATTTACGCGGATGACAAAATTCTCTCAGATCCGGAATGGGTGCATGAGGACGAGGCTGCTTTTTCCTTTGCCAAAGCCATGTCAGGCGATGGCGTGGCATATGAGGAAAAGGCGCATGAAGGCAAGGTGAATCTGCTGGCTGCACGGGACGGAATGCTTCTGTTTGATGAACAGCAAATGGAGAGATTCAATCTGCTTCCGGATGTTATGTGCGCGAGCAGAAAAAATCATTCCCTGATTCGGAAGGATCGCCATATTGCAGGCACGCGCGCTATTCCGCTTTTTCTTCCCAAAACCGGATTTCAGAAAGCCATGCAGGTGCTGGAACAAAAACCCCTGTTCCGGGTGGTTCCTCTTCGCAAAGCCAATGCAGGAATTCTGGTGACCGGCACAGAAGTGTTCCGGGGACTGATAGAAGACCGTTTTGTTCCCATTATCCGCTCCAAACTCGAAGCTCTGGGTTCCTCTATGGTGCAGGCCATCATTGTTCCGGATGAAAGAGAGGCCATTTCCAGTGGTGTGGCATCTCTGCTGGAATCCGGCGCGGATCTGCTTGTCACAACCGCAGGACTGTCGGTTGATCCGGATGATCTTACTCGCAAAGGACTGGCTGACGCGGGCGTGACGGATATGATTTACGGCGCGCCCATACTGCCCGGAGCCATGACGCTGCTGGCACGCATTGGAAAAATTCCTGTCATCGGGGTTCCGGCCTGCGCGCTGTATTTCAAAACCACAGCCTTTGATCTGCTTCTGCCCAGGCTGCTCGCGGGACTGTCCATCACCCGCGCGGATTTGGCAAAAATGGGAAACGGCGCGTTCTGTATGGGCTGCAAAACCTGCACCTTTCCCAGATGTCCCTTTGGCAAATAGACGGAAGGAAAAATGACGCTGGAAGATATGCAAAACTTTATCAGATTGCAGCAACTTAACTGAAAAATACAGTTTGTCCGTGAAATGCCGGTTCAATAAATCTCCTTGCAGGGTGAAAAAATGAAACCGGTATTTCACGGATAATTTTCATTTTGCTTACAGTTTGTCTGTGAAATGCCGGTGAAATGAATCTCCCTGCAGGGTGAAAAAATCAAACCGGTATTTCACGGATAATTCATATTTTGGAAATATGTTTTGTGTCGTTTATGATACTCATATGAGGTGAACATGACGGAAAACACTTTTGTTCTCAACGGAAACACAGCGGAATTCACGCCCGGACAGACCATTCTGGAGGCGGCTGAGGCATTCGGTATCCGTATCCCGACCCTCTGCCATCTCAAAGGCACGATGCCCACCGGGGCCTGCCGGATCTGCGTGGTGGAAGTGGCAGGTGCACGATCCCTGATCCCTTCCTGCACCACGCCTGTATCCAAAGGCATGATTGTACAGACAGAATCTCCCAAAGTCGTGGCAGCCCGGAAAACCATTCTGGAACTGATGATTTCATCCGGCAATCACAACTGTGCAGTTTCCGGAGGTACTGACAGCAACTGGACCAAATTTCAGATACAGGTGCAGAAAAAGGACGGTTCTGACCAGCTCTGTCCGGTCTGGGGAGACTGCAGACTGCAGGAACTGGCCTTTCAGTATCAGGTGCGGGGTGACCGTTTTGTGCCCCCGGCTGAATCCTATCCTGCGGAGCTTGCCAATCCGCTTATCATCCGGGATTTTTCCCGGTGCATTCTCTGCGGACGGTGCGTGCAGGCCTGCAATGAAGTGCAGGTCAACCGTGCCATCAGTTACGGATACCGGGGCAAAAAGAGCAAAATCATAGCCGCAGGCGACCGTCCTCTGGCTGATTCAGACTGTGTTTTCTGCGGCGAGTGCATACAGGCATGTCCTGTGGGCGCGCTGGTGGAGAAAAAAGCCCGGTATAACTGGCGTCCCTGGGAAACAAAGAAAATCCGCACCACCTGCCCTTACTGCGGCGTGGGATGTCAGCAGATCCTTCATGTAAAGGACGGAAAAATCGTCAAAGTGACCGGAGCGGAGAATGCAGAACCCAATCAGGGAAGGCTCTGCGTCAAGGGACGTTTCGGTTATGATTTCATCTATTCGGAAGACCGGCTGAAAACACCTCTGATCCGAAAGGAAAACGGGCAGTTCCGGGAAGCATCCTGGGACGAGGCTTTGAATCTGGTTGCGGAAAAATTCAAGTCCATCATTGCGGAAAGCGGGCCCGACGCGCTGGCCGGTGTCAGTTGCGCCCGGAGTATCAACGAAGATTCCTACCAGATGCAGAAACTTTTTCGCGCAGCGCTCGGTACCAATAATATAGATCACTGCGCGCGTACCTGACATGCTCCTACTGTCGCCGGTCTGGCGACTGCTTTCGGTTCAGGTGCAATGACCAATTCCTTTAACGAATTCGCAAGGGCAAAAATGTTCATGATTATCGGTTCCAACATGACCGAAGCCCATCCTGTGGCAGCCACATTTGTGAAAAATGCGGTGCTCAAAGGTGCGAAACTTATTCTGGTGGATCCACGGCGTCACAAACTCGCGGATTTTGCCACCATCCATGTGCCCATCCGTGTGGGCAGTGATATTGCTTTCCTCAATGCAGTGATGAATGTGCTGATTGAGGAGGATTTGTATGACAAAAAATTCGTGGGTTCCTGTACGGTTGATTTTGACCTGCTGAAAAAAAAGGTCATGGAATATCCGCCGGAACGGGGGGCGGAAATCTGCGGTGTCAGTGCGGATCTGATCCGCCGTGTGGCACGGGAAGCCGCGTCCGTAAAACCCATGATGCTCTGCTATACGCTTGGAATTACAGAGCATACCTGCGGCAGAAACAATGTTGTCTCCACAGCCAATCTCCAGATGCTGCTGGGCAATATGGGCGTGGAATGCGGGGGCGTGAATCCGCTGCGGGGCCAGAACAATGTGCAGGGAGCCTGTGACATGGGCGCGCTGCCCAATGTTTTTCCCGGATACCAGAAGGTCATTGATTCAGACGCCAGAGCCAAGTTTGAAAAAGCCTGGGGTGTGGAAAAACTGCCGGACAAAAACGGGCTGATGATTCCCCAGATGATGGAGGGACTGGTCAGCAAAAAGATACGGGCTTTCTATATCTTTGGTGAAAATCTGGCCAATACCGAACCGGATATTCACAAGGTGGAACATGAACTGGCCTCTGCGGAATTTCTGGTGGTGCAGGATATTTTCCAAAACGAAACCACGCGTTTTGCCCATGTGATTTTTCCTGCTGCTGCCTGGAGTGAAAATGACGGAACCTTCTCCAACAGCGAGCGCCGGGTAAGCCGGGTGCGCACGGCCAGCACCCCGCCGGGACAGGCCAAACCCAACTGGTGGATTTTCAAACAGATTGCCAAGCGCATGGGACAGGAATGGGCCTCGGACAGCGCACAGGAACTCTGGGACAATGAAATCTCCGTGCTGGCTCCCCAGTTGTGCGGCATCAAATACCGGCGATTGGAAGGAGACGGACTGCAGTGGCCCTGTCCGAATGAATCCCATGAAGGAACCTGTTTCCTGCACAAAGACGGACAGTTCACCTGCGGTCTGGGTATCTTTACACCTGTGGACTGGACTCCGCCTGCGGAAGTTCCGGACGCGGAATATCCCCTTGTGCTGAGTACAGGCCGGCGTCTGACCCATTATCACACAAGGACACAGACCGGACGGTGCGAAGGGCTTAATGATATTCTGGGTGAGGAAACAGCGGATATTTCCCTTGCGGATGCTGCGGAAATGAAGATCCGTCACGGCGAAACCATTCAGCTCAGTTCCCGCCGGGGCAAAATAACCCTGAAAGCCAATGTCACGCCCGAAGTTCCCAAAGGCATGGTCTGGATGGCCTTCCATTTCCGGGAAGCCTGCGCGAACTGGCTCACCAATGCGGCCTTTGATCCGTTCACATTGACTGCGGAATACAAAGCCTGTGCGGTGCGGATTGACAAACTGTAAACAATGAAATGTGAAAATTCCCAACCTGAGAGGGGAGTTAAGGGTTTGTAAAAAAATAAACCGTACAGTTTTCCTGTCCGAAAAACCATTAGGGTTTGCAGCAGGTTATTTTGATACAGCCCCTAAAGGGGTGTGTTTCAGTCGGGAATTTTGCACACCCGGCCTCTCTCAGGAGGGAATTTTTTAAAAAACTTAACCTGGATTATTCATAAATTAACCGCAAAAAGCGGGCCGGAACCGCTTTCTGTCCTGTCTCTGTGCACTCTGGCATTTTTTCTTTGCGCACTTTGCGTTTTCCTTTGCGCACTTTGCGGTTTATGAATTATTCAGGTTAACTGCCCTGCTTTGCAAAAGGGGAAAAATCGGACTTAATAATCTCAGAGAACTTAACAGAGATGCCCTCTCAAAAGGGAATTATTCCCCATTTATCATTCAGCATTCACCCCTAATACCAATTCGCCATTGATTTGATCCGATATTGTCAGTTTTTCCGGGGTTCAGCGTGTGCAGAAAACCGCTCCGCTTAATTTCTGCACTCCTCCGGATTGGCGTGTGCAGAAAACCGCTCCGCTTAATTTCTGCACTCCTCCGGATTTGCATTCCGCATTGTATAATACCAATGGCGAACCGGTATAAAAAAGGATTTTTCAATGTTATATTGCAGTTATTCCATTCAGCATTCAATATTTCCCATTCAGCATTTGTTCTCCTCCCGCATCTGCCGCAGAAATTTCAGGCTGCGCGGAGTACTGCCCAGATGATACGGCACAAAAGCTTCGAGAAATTCCTGCGTTTCTTTCAAAGACTGTTCGGACAGACGAAGTCTTCCAGCCTTTTCCAAAGGCTCTTTTCCCAGCCAGAGCAGTTGCCGTCCGCTTCCCTTTGACAGCCGGACACAGGGGCTGGTCTGCATTTCTTTGCAGTTGCTGCACAGGATACCGCCTGCGGCAAGATCAAAGGCAATACAGGTATTTTTTTCCAATGCAACAGATTTTCCGCATTGGCAGCATTCATTCAGATTGGGGAAAAAACCGGAAATTTCCATAAATTTTATCTGAAACAGCAGATGCAGAACACAGGGCGACATCTGATTCTCTTCCAAATTCTCCAATGCAAAAAGGAACAGATGGTATAAATCATTCTGTGGGTGATTTTCCTCCAGCCAACTGACAAGCAGTTCAGCCCAGTAACTTGCATAAGACAGTTTTTGAATATCGGATCGCGCAGAGGAAAAAGGCTGCTCCAATGTGCTTTCTTCCAAAACAGGGAGATTTCCCCTGCCATTTTTGCACACCAGCCGGGAAAGGCAGAAAGGCTCCAATGTTCCCCCGAAGCGTCTGTTGCTTTTTCTTGCGGATTTGGCAATGACAGAGATCTTTCCCCGGTCATCGCTGAGAAAGGTGATAATCCGGTCGTGCTCACCGTAATCAATCCGTTTTAGAAGGATGCCAGTGGTGGAAAATACCTGCATAAAAAATATTCCCGCACAATATCAGTAGATGGAAAACCCTAATGGTTTCCAAAATCATTAGGGTTTAGAATTCAGGTATAACAGTGTTTACCGGATAATCCGTATATAAGAACGCTTGCGCAGATCCTCCAGCCAGGTGCGGAAATGTTTGTTGATAATCTCATTGTACAGTTTTTCTTCAATATCTATGGTAGCCTCTTCAAGAGATTTGTCTGCTGCAGAAATGATTTTTTCAATGAAAAAAATCTGAAACCCCTGTTCTGTATCCAGTATACGGGTAATATCCCCTTCTTTAAGATCAAACAGCGCGGATTTCAACTGGGGAGAAATACCATCAAAAGGAAATTCCCCCAGATAACCGCCTTCCTGCGCATGGGAAGATTCAGAGAATTCCCGCGCCAGTGTCTCAAACTTTGTCCCTTTTTTAAACGCCTTCACAATGGCTTCCATCCTTTTCCGAACTTCCTGTTTCTCTGATTCATCAGCGGAGGAAGGTACAGAAAGCAGAATATTCCGGAGCCGGTATTTTTTACCCCCCTGATATTCATCTATATGTTCCTCATAGTATTTTTTAACCTCCTCATCAGTCAGGACAATCTTGGATTTGACCTCCACATTCACCAGTTTGGTTCTGAGTATCTGGTCTCTGATGCGGCTGCGGTATTCTTCCAAAGTCAATCCTTCCTTTTTCAGACCCTCCCGCAACTGCGCATCAGAATAGGAACCGGCCTGCTTGATCCGCTCAATGGCATTGTCAATTTCCTTTTCACTGACCGATATATTGGCACGCTTTGCCTCCTGATCCGTAAGTTTCTGATCAATAATCTGGTTGAGAATATCCTCCCTTACCTTGAAAAGCATTTCCCCCTTTTTTTCATCACTGTAACCGGCCGCGCTGATTTTTTCCGCATACGGCGTCATTACCCGGTTGAGTTCAAGCAGGGAAATAATGTCATCATTGACTACAGCAACAATCCGGTCAACAACCTCACCGCAGGCCGGACCGGGAATAAAGAGGAAAACACATAAACACAGTACCGGAAAAAAAACGGTCTGTTTTGATTTCCGAAAAACAGGAGTCATGGAATTTTGCATTTGCAATCCTTGTTAAATGGGTTGGAAAACATCTGTCCGAAAAACCCTTAGGGTCTGTATCAAAATAACCTGTTGCAAACCCTTAGGGTTTCCGGACGGAAAAATTGTACAGGTTATTTTGTTCCAAATCATTAGGGTTTCCAAACCCTTAGGGTTTCAGGATTAAAATCTTTTTCTTAAAAATATTATTATGAGTCGGCAAGTTTCCGCCATTGCTCATCATTGACAGTTACGGTATATTTTTCACGGAGTTTTTTCATCCATTCCTCATAGGCTGCCTCGGTTTTTTCTCTTTTCACAAGCACGGCAATCATTTCCGGTGTTTTTTCCGGAGCCTTCTGTTTTGCAGATTTTTTGTCTGTTTTTGTTTTCTTTTTTGGCTGCTGCCGCGCACGGAAATGTTCAATATCCTCATCTGTGACCGTGATTTTTTCTGAAATGTCCTTTTCAATCACTTTTTCCAAAAGCAGCCGGGTTTTCAGTTCCTCTTTCCATGCAGGGAAAGAAACAGCATTTTCCACAAGCATCTGTTCAAATGCGCCTTTGGGATAGGTTTTCTGAATCTGTGAAACTGCCTCATCTTTCTCTGCATCCGAAAGCGTAATGCCCAGCTCCCTGGCCCGTTCCAGTATGGTCATTTTTTCAATCATCTGTTCCAGAAACCGCAGTCTGATTTCTTCGGCATGGGCTGGCTCTTTTATACGATCATACGCGTATGCACTTTTGTGCAAATCAAAAGCACTGCTGAAATCATCAGCACTTATGGCTGTTTCACCGACTCTCACCAGAAAAACCGCCTGTTCCGGGGCTGCAGGCTCTGTGCAACCGCAGAAAAAAAGCACAGGCAGCAGCATGAGAATCAATTTTTTTTCTGTTTTCGGCACTTCGGACAAATCATCCCTGAACATTTTCAGACATTATATACAGGACAACGGACAAAAATTATCATTCCCAGACAGCCTGTTTGCAGTTTTTTCGGATAAGAGCATCTTTTGTTATCAAAAATGTCCTGTCTGATAACATAACTTCGGCTGTAATCAAGCGATCAAAAGGATCTCTTGTCCAAGTGAAAGAACATGCTTTTCCGACAATTTGTTTCAGAGAAATGTCACTGACTTCCAAACCGATCTCATAATTCAAATTCCTGATGATTGTCTCAGATGCTTCATTTATCCGACTGATTTCATAAAGATATTGAAGTTCCAGAATGACAAATGGGGAGATCATCAGGCTGCCCGCTTCTATCATATTGGCAGCCTTTTGTGTAAGCTTTTCTGTTTTTCCCTCATACAGCCAGCATACAATATGGGTATCCGGATAGATTAAAGATTCTTCAACTCGTCCCATTCTCCCACCTTTATTTTTGGCAAATCATCCGGATTGCCTCTGATCAGCTTTCTTCTCTTCAAATTTGCCAGTTTGGAAGAGGAAGATAATTTAATGAAAACAGGCTCAATAAAAAAACCGTCCGGAGATTCAGCAAAACGGATTTCTTTTCCTTTGAGCTTGAAAAAAACATCCGGAGGCAGTTTGATCAGATCCGATTTTACCGTGATGGTTTGCATGATGACAACTCCTTATCTTCGGAAAGTTTGATTTTAAAAAAATCAGAAAACAGAAAAATCACACCGCCCTTTTCCCTGTATCACAGTATCATTTACCTGCACATCTGTTTTTTGTCAATACCGTAACGCATTCAGACATTGACATGCCCGGCGATTTCCTTGAGAATATTTTTGGCCTGAGACAGAACAGAGCCGGAGCCTGTTCCGGAAAGTCTGGCTTTGAGCACATGATCCGGTGTAAATTCAAACCCCTGTTTTTGTGAAACAATCATATCCGCGATACCCCAGGGATTTTTCTGATGCTTTTGGGAAAAATGCAGGGAAAGCAGAGTTTCTGCCACAGGCGGGGACTGCGGAGCAGCCTTTGCCGGAGCAGATTTCCATCCTTTTTTTGCAGGCATGGGCGCAGGCTGGGGAATGATTCTTGTAAACAAATCCAGCTTTTTTACGCCTGCCTTGACACAAAGCACCCGGAGCATGATTTTCAGGAGCAGATTCACCCCTTCCTCAGGAAGCGGCCCGAAACGGTCTTCCATTTCTGCTTTGAAATCCGAAATTTCCTTCAGGGAATCCATTTTTGACAGACGCCGGTACGCGGTAAGACGCTGATCAATATCCGGAATATATTCTTCCGGGATATAAGCGGAAAAGGGAATACTGATTTCCGGTTCCAGATCCTCCGTAACGGTTTCGCCTTTGATATTTGCCACAGCCTCTTCCATGAGTTTGAGAAACATGTCATATCCCACAGCCGCAATATGACCGGACTGGGACGCGCCCAGAATGGTTCCGCCGCCCCGGATTTGCAGATCACTCATGGCTATCTGAAAACCCGCGCCCAGATCACTGTGTTCCATCAGGACTTTGAGGCGTTTGCGCGCATCTTTGCTCAGGGTGCTTTCACGGGGAATGAAAAGATACGCGTAAGCCTGTTCGCCCGCGCGTCCCACACGGCCCCGCAACTGATACATCTGGGACAGTCCGAAACAGTCAGCCCGGTTGATGATAATCGTATTTGCGGACGGCACATCCAGCCCGGATTCAATGATGCTGGTGCATACCAGCATGTCGGTTTCCTTATTGGTGAAACGCAGCATGACCCGTTCCAGTTCGTCTTCGTTCATCTGGCCGTGTGCAATGTCGGCACGGATTTCCGGAACCAGTTCCCGCAGATGATCTGCTGTTTTGCCTATGGTTTCCACATGGTTGTGAACAAAGAAAATCTGTCCTCTGCGCCCCAGTTCCCTGCGGATGGCCTCGGCCACAATGCTGTCATCATATTCGGAAACATGCGTGATAATCGCGTGCCGGTCTTCCGGCGGCGTGGAAATCAGGCTGATGTCCCTGATGCCCATGAGAGAAAGATGCAGAGTGCGGGGAATGGGCGTGGCCGTAAGGGTCAGCACATCCACCGTGCTTTTCATAGCCTTTAGTTTTTCCTTGTGCTTTACGCCGAAACGCTGTTCCTCGTCCAGAATGATCAGGCCCAGGGATTTGAAGGCTATATCCTTCTGCAAAAGCCTGTGGGTTCCGATGACAATG
The DNA here is from genome assembly GCA_964534335.1 of uncultured Desulfobacterales bacterium. Lineage (GTDB taxonomy): Bacteria > Desulfobacterota > Desulfobacteria > Desulfobacterales > Desulfococcaceae > JAABRU01. The sequence continues at coordinate 11,161 of CAZHPS010000007.1, read as the reverse complement.
TCGATTTTGCCGGCTTTGAGTCCCTCAATGATCTCCCGCTGTTCTTTGGCAGAACGGAAACGGCTCAGGCACGCGACTTTTACCGGAAAATCCTCATACCGTCCGGAAAAGGTTTCAAAATGCTGTTCTGCCAGCACTGTGGTGGGAACCAGCACTGCCACCTGCCGGAAATTGTTCACTGCCACAAAAGAGGCACGGAGCGCGACCTCGGTTTTTCCGTATCCCACGTCTCCGCAGATCAGGCGATCCATAGGCTCCGCGCGTGCCATATCACTGAGAACATCTTCTATGGCTTTGCGCTGATCCGGCGTTTCCTCATAGGGAAAACCCGCCTCAAATCCCTGAAAATCATAATTGCTGAGGTCAAAAGCAGTTCCCTGGTTCACACTGCGTTCCGCATAGATTTTGAGCAGCTCCCCCGCGATTTTTTCAACAGATTTTTTCACCTTTTCCCGGATTTTGCCCCAGGATGCGCCCCCCATTTTATCCAGTATGGGATTTATGCCGTCAACGCCCATGTATTTCTGCACCATGGTCATGCGATCCACCGGCAGATAAAGGCGGTCATCATCCTTATATAATATGCGCAGAAAATCACCTTCTGACCCGTTGAGTTTCAGCTTGATCAGTCCCTCATATCTTCCAATGCCGTGTTCGCTGTGAACCACGAGATCTCCGGCATTCAGATTTTCAAAGGTCAGGAGTTCTGTGCGCACCCTGCGCGCTGATTTTTTCTTCCGGCTGCGGCCTGGGCCAAAGATTTCGCTTTCCGTGATAAAGGCCAGTGCTTCGGAAGGCCAGACAAAACCGGAAGAAAGACTGCCGATACAGATAAACACTCTGCCTTTTTCCGGAGATTCGGGAAATCCGTCTGCGGGTTTGCATGAAATGCCGTAAGGCGAAAGCAGGTCTGCCAGACGTTCTGCGGCTGAACGCGTGCCGCAGACAAGAAAAACCGCATAATCCGAGGTCTGTTTCTGCGTGATCCAGTCACTCAGGGGTTTGAGGGGAAAATCCTCATCCCTGTGTTCTTTCAGTTCCTCCCGCATCCGCAGATTGTTTTCAATGGAAAAATCAAAGATTGGATGGGAATCTGCCTCTGACGGGGGACTTGCGGAAACTTTCAGATCTTTGAGAATCAGTGGCTTATTTCTCCAGAGAAGTTTTTTTGTTTCTGACTGATCCAGACAGATTTGCTCCGGAGCCATAAAGAACTGTCCCTCAGAAACCGCGTGAAGCCGGTTCTCCTGCGCCTGTGAGTCCTCCTCTGTCATGGCTTTTTCCAAAGAATCCGGTTCAGACAGGACAATCAGACTGTTTTCAGGGATATAATCAAAAAAGGTGTCAGGTTCCGGATAGAGCAGGGGAAGCAGGCTTTCCATTCCGGGAAAAATCCCCTCATTTTTGATCTGATCCACCAGATTTTTCACATTTTTCAGGGGAATATCTGACAAAGCCGCATGTTTGCGCACCCGGTTGACAAACACATCAGTCTCATCCGGCCACAGGATGGTTTCCCGTGCAGGAACAATCACGGCCTCTGACACATTTTCCAGACTGCGCTGGTCTGATGCGGAAAAAAAACGCAGGGATTCCACCATATCTCCGAACATTTCAATGCGCAGAGGTTCGGAATACAGGGGAGAAAACACATCCACAATGCCGCCCCGCACACTGAAATCACCGGGTTCCTCCACCATTGCAGCGCGGACATATCCGCCTGCGGTCAGTTTGCGGATCAGATGATCCCGGTCTGTTTCCTCGTCTGCTATGAGCAGTTCCGCGTAAGCATTCATCGCGTTCCGGGGAATGAGTTTCTGCCGGAGCGCGCTGACTGTGGTGACAATCAGACGCGGAATTTCCCCGATGGAAAGGCGGTACAGCAGCCGAAGTCTTTCAGCAGCAGTTTTGCCGGGATAGGAGATGAGTTTTAAAGAAGAAGTGTTATAGGGTGGGAACGCGCAGATGGGGATACGGGATTTGTGCAGGAAAAAACGGAGATCCTCCATGCAGACTTCCGCAGATTTCCAGGAAGGCAGCACAAGGGTCACGGGTTTTTTCAGGGACATGCACATGCGCGAAAGCAGCCATGCCTGATGTGCGCCATAAAGTCCGGTGCATTCCAGATGCCCGGTTCTGACTGAAATTTCATCCATCAGGGCAGAAGATGAATTTTTTTCTTGATTTTGGGAGATAAACATAGTAAAAGAAAAATTCCTGATTGTCAGTCATGCCGACGTAGCTCAGATGGCAGAGCAGCTGATTCGTAATCAGCAGGTCATCGGTTCGATTCCGATCGTCGGCTTCATCAAATATAAAGGATTTTCCTCTTTTGGAAAATCCTTTTCTGTTTTTGGGAAAAAAGGTACTGCCGGTTTTTGCCGGGTTATACCGATCCTCCGTTGAAAATATACTTATGATTCAGTTTCCCACAGAGGACACAGAGAGAAAAAACCACAGAGAACACAGAGGAAATAACTTATTGTATAATTTCAACAGCGAATTGGTATTAAACCCGCAGAATTAAATCTGACAAACCCAATACCGGGGTCAGAAAGATTTATCAGATTTCAGGAAAATATGACAGGTAATATCACCGTGTCAAACAAAAAAAGCCCGGCAAAAAAATCTGCGTTACTTATGCGGTTAAAAATAAAACCTGTCAGCCGGATTTGACCATCTGCCAAAAAAGGAATGAAAAAACTTGCGTTTTTGGAAAAATGATCTATATTAACAGGATCACCCTGCTGTTCACCGGCCGGGTGATTTGTTTTTTTGGAGTCAAAAGGATTCCGATACAACAATTTGTTTTTTTATATAAAATATCAATTCATCATCAAGGAGAAAAGAAATGGCAGAGCGTTCTCAGATTACGCTTTACAGCGGCGGACATAAAGGTGCGGAAACCGAATTCGGAAAACATGCAGAAGCATGGGGCCTTCAGGAAGTCAATTTTTCATTTGAAGGACATATGGTGGAAAGAACACGGAATCTGCATATCCTGTCCCAGGAGGAACTGAAAAAAGGGGACATCAGCATGGAAATTGTTTCCAAACGCATGGGGCGGTCTTATGCCAAAGTGGATAAAATCCGCAAAGTGATTCAGTCCATTTTTCACATGGTCAACAACGGGTTCCATATTTTTGCCATTGGCTGGATTCAGCCTGATGACACAGTAAAGGGCGGAACCGGCTGGGGTGTGGAACTGGCGCGGCTTTTCAACCGTCCCGTGAGTGTTTACGATCAGGATCGCAAAGGCTGGTTTTCCTGGCAGGATAAACAGTGGGTTGCAGATATGCCGGTAATCGGCGACAAAACCTTTGCAGGAACCGGAACCCGGAACCTGACCGAAGACGGCAAAAAAGCCATTCACGATCTTTTTGTGCGCTCTTTCGGGCCTGCGGATCAGAAATAATCCGAATATGTTTATGCGTGGCGGCACAGGCTGGAGCCTGTGCCGCTTTTTTTATTTTCAAATTCCCTGATATGAATAGGAGTTACGCAGTTGAATTTTAACATATTGATTTTTATAAATGCCGATTTATGTAAAATCAAATAGTTGAAAACCAACTGCGTAACTCCTAATGAAATCTCAAAAAAAATTGAAAGAACAACTATACCTGAACCCTTTATTCAAAATGCTGAAATGTCCTGAATCCCTCTTTTTCACACAGATGATCCCGCTGTGCCTCGCGAATATCCTCTCTGACCATTTTTTTCACCAGATCATCAAAGGAAACTTTTGTTTCCCAGCCCAGTTTTGCCTTTGCTTTGGCCGGATCTCCCAGAAGGAAATCCACTTCTGTAGGCCGGAAATAGCGCGGATCTATGCGAACCAGAATTTTTCCGCTGGCAGCATCTTTTCCGCTTTCCTCCACGCCTGAACCTTCCCAGGCAATGGCAACGCCAATTTCCTGAAATGCCTTTTCCACAAACTCCCGAACCGAATGCGCCTCACCGCTGGCAATGACAAAATCATCAGGCTGATCATGCTGCAGAATCAGCCACATAGCCCGGACATAATCTTTGGCATATCCCCAGTCCCGTTTTGCGTCCAGATTTCCCAGCCACAGACCGTCCTGCATTCCCAGACTGATCCGGGCCACTGCACGGGTGATTTTCCGGGTGACAAAGGTTTCGCCCCGGATGGGAGATTCATGGTTGAACAGAATCCCGTTGCTCGCGAACATGCCGTATGCTTCCCGGTAGTTGACGGTAATCCAGTAGCCGTATACTTTGGCTGCGCCGTAAGGGCTGCGGGGATAAAAAGGCGTGGTTTCCTTTTGGGGAATTTCCTGCACCTTGCCGTACATTTCACTGGTGGAAGCCTGATAAAACCGTGTTTTCTGCTCCAGTTTCAGAATGCGGATGGCCTCCAGCAGGCGCAGAGTTCCAAGCGCATCAGAATTGGCAGTGTATTCCGGTGTTTCAAAGGAAACCTTGACATGGCTCTGCGCGGCCAGATTGTAAATTTCATCAGGCTGCACTTCCTGAATGATGCGAATCAGATTGGTTGCATCCGTGAGATCACCGTAGTGCATGAAAAAACCGATATTTTTTTCATGGGGATCTTTGTAGAGATGATCCACACGGGCAGTATTGAAAGACGAGGATCGGCGTTTGATGCCGTGAACTTCATAGTCTTTGCGTAAAAGAAAATCAGACAGATAGGCTCCGTCCTGGCCGGTAATGCCTGTAATCAAAGCGCGTTTTTTCATAGATTCATCTTATAACTAAGCATAATATAATGGAAAAAAATTAATTTTCTGAAAATGTCAGGATTCAAACAGGGTTGCCTGTTCATCCCAAACAAGATCGTATATCCCTGAAAGAAAATTCCTTACCTGTTCGATTTTCGGTTCAACTGTATTTCTGTCAAAAACAGCAAAATCCATGTAATCCCCTTCCTGCCTGCTCTCAAACAGAAAATTATACAATCTTCCGTCATCTTTTGAAATTTTTCCGGTCTTCACAAAATGCTGATTGAAAAGCGATTTCACTCCCGTATGTTTTCCGGAACTCATATCATGCCTGATCAGAAGTGCTGATACAGCATAAAATGCGGCATAATACAGGCGGTTCATACAGGCATTCCAGTGTTCTTCACGCTGCATGATCAAAGCCTCTTCAAATGTCTCTTTTGATCTGGAAATTCTGTATGCAGACAAATCACCATAAAAATCTTTTCTCAAATCATCATTCCTTCTGCATCCACCCGTATTTTAAGCGGAATATATTTATACTGATCGGAATTCCATTCTTCTTTTGAGCGGATGATACTGCTGATTACCGTATCTGTATCCAGTTCAATGTCATAGAGAATATTTCTGCACATTTCTTCCAGTTCCGGGGTTCTGGGGCCATCAGTCAGAATCATAAAATCCCAGTCTGAATCCGGTCTGGCATCTCCTCTGGCACGGGAGCCGTAAAGAATAATATTTGCGCCGGGTACTGAGGAGTGAAGCGCAGATTTTACCTTCTCAGTCAGAGCGGTATTTCTTTCTGAAAAACCAGTATTGATGGACTTGGATTTGCTGAGATGTTTTCTCATGGCTTTCTCCTTTTCCCTATACAGGAATATACCCTGAATTCATCCGGATGACAAGAAAAAGAACAGATCAAACGGTTTTTTTTCGGCTTATCGGCAAAAATTTTTGTTTTTTATCCGGAAACAATGTGATACAGACAGAAGGCATACGGAAAACCGGCATCTCTTAAAATCCGGTTTGAGGATGGCTCCGGAGGATTTCGGGGGCGGATACTGTCATGTTACGGAAGATTCACCCCTGAGGAATTTCCCGGCATTGCCATCCGGATTGCAGAGGTTCTGGGACAGATAAACCTGGCAAAAATGAAAGAATCAGCATATCTGACCATTTGCAGCAAGCAGAATTGAAAACAGGAGGACTTGCAAATGACAAATAAAAATGGGGCAAATCAGATTTATATCATTGCGGCCAAAGAGGATAAGGCTGTTGCAAAGCAGCTTTATGATGACCTGAAAAATGCAGGACTGGCTGTCTGGATGGAAAGCCAAGACCTTGACGCTGGTGAAAATGCTGATGTGATTGTACGAAAAAATATCCGAAACAGTGCCTGTATCATTGCGCTGCTTTCCTCTGCTGCGGTTTCCAAAAGAGGATTCATTCACAAGGAACTGAAAACTGCTCTGGATGTGTTTGATGAATATCCGGCTGACAGCATATTTCTGATTCCTGTCCGCACAGATGACTGCGAAATATATGAACCCCGTCTGGAAAGCCTGAAAACCGTTGATCTGTTTTCTTCCTATCAGGATGGTTTGAAGCTGATATTGAGAAGTATTGAAAAACAGGGTATCCTGAGGCTGGCAACCCCGAAACCGGAAAATCCTGTGAAAAGGATTGACAGAGATTTGGAAAATAAGGTATCTGAAATCGAAAGGATTTATGAAAAGGCAGAATTTCTGGAGGCATACAGAAAATTCAAAGATATGTGTGCTTCCTATCCGGCTTACAGAGATCGGGCTGTCTCTTTTCTGTCAAGACACAATGACCTGGAGAATCAGATTATGCAGGGAATTCTCCGGCATGAGGATCAGTCCATTGCCAAACAGCAGATCGGCAGCGGATTTCTGATGTGCCTGAAGCGGTTTAAAGAGGAAAATTTATAGACTATGCCTACAATTTTATTATACAGAGGCTGGCGGGTTTTCTTTTTTGCCAATGAAGGCAATGAACCGATTCATGTGCATTGCAAAAAGGGAGGGGCGATTGCCAAATTTTGGATATTGCCTGAAGAATATGACATCAGAAAAGAGTTTGTGCGGCACATGACAAAAAATGAGGAACGTGAAATCAGGCAAATTCTTTTTTCACATTTTGATGATATTGTGAAAGCATGGAATTCTTTCAGGGAGAAAGCAGATGAATAAAATTTATGATGTGTGCAATCTAAGAGTTACAACGCATTCCATCAGTTTTGATCTCTCAGGCAGCAGGATTGATATTCCGATGAATAAAACCGGCTCGAAAATTCTTCCGCAGGCAAAGCCGGAATATCTCAGAATCTTTGAGATGGATCAGGACGGTATCGGGATATATTGGCCTATGCTTGATGAAGACTTGTCCATCGAAGGGCTTTTAAAAGCAGGGGGACGGGCTGATCTTATTGTCAAAAATATTCCCTCATTGTACAGGGATGAACCATCGAAAGGCAACTCACTGATTCATCATGTGAAACAGGCTGTTGCATCCGCATAACTGTCTGTCTGAACCATGATTTGCCTGATTAATACAAGATTTGACAACTTTTAAAAAGTTGTCAAATCTTACCGGAATCTGACTCTTAATTCGCATTTATAAAACAGGATTGTCTGAACCATGATTTACCTGATGAAAGGATTTTCATGATTAATTTTAGGATATTAAAATCATGGCAATCCTTTAATCCTGTGAATCAGGGTTCAGACAAAGGACAGAACTTGAAATTGTCTGAACCCTGATTTGCCTGATGAAAGGATTTTCATGATTAATTTTAGGATATTAAAATCATGGCAATCCT